>JAOUFL010000013.1 GCA_029858245.1 Candidatus Zixiibacteriota bacterium | reverse complement strand
GCTCAATATTATAGGAATAGCCCTGGGTAAAGGGGGCAAAAACCGGGGCAGTCCATTGGTTATAATAGTTTAGTTTAGTTACCCAGATATTGTTGGTGGCAGTTGCCTCGTCATAACGAGTGAAGTAAAACTCAGTTCCATCCGGAGTGAAGGCACAGGCATATTCAGCTCCGTCTGTGGTGGAGACTATCCCCGGAGCAAATATCTTGGGAACCGAATCCGGCGGAGTTTGACCCAGATATTTGTTCATCGGCTCACGCACCACTCCCCAGTCTGGAAAACCATCCCAGCTGGAGTGATTGGTCAAACGCCTGGGGTTGCTGCCATCTGCTGCCATTTTGTAAACTTCGAAATTCCCATCGCGGTCGCTCTGAAAAACAATCTCTTTCCCATCCGGCGACCAAATTGCGTCTTCATTTATCCCTCCGGTGTTGGTCAAGGCAGTATCTCCGGTTCCATCCGCATTCATCACATGGACTTCTGCTTTGATCGTCTGAAAATTCACTAAAGCATAGACGATTTTGGTCATATCCGGTGAATAACAGGGAAAGAGTTCATCCACCTCTGTATTGGTTATTCTCTGCTGATTACTACCATCTGCATTCATCGTGTAGATCTCGTGATTGCCATCTCTGGAGGAGTTAAATATTATCCTGGAACCATCTGAAGACCAGATGGGACGCATATCTTTAGCCGGATCGCTGGTTAACTGCTGCTGATTGCTACCATCTGCATCCATCACGTAAATATCTCCATCATCATAGGAGGGACTGATAAATAAAGCGTAAGCTATTTTGCTTCCATCTGGTGACCAATCCGCATGGACTTCGTTGTATGGTGTATTGGTCAATCTTTGTTGATTGCTTCCATCTCTATTCATTACATAAATCTCATAATTCCCATCGCGAGTTGAAGAAAAAGCTATTTTACTCCCATCTGGCGAAATAGCTGCACCATTATCCAAGGCGCTGCTAGTAGTAAGCCGTTTCAAGCCACTGCCATCAGCGTTCATTATATAGACCTCTGCATTACCGCTTCGCTCAGAATAGAATGTTATCTTCTCCACAGCAACGGAATCATTCAGGACATTGTTTAATCCATTTTGAAACTGCCCATCAATTGCTGACAAGTTGGATGCATTAATGCTCTGTTTATCCACCCAAAACAATAAAACTAACACCCCCCAAAATATGTTCAATACCGATAACCATCTGAAATACATTTTGACCTCCTTGGTAGAGGTTAATTTTTGACATCTTGTTTTTTCTTTGCTACTAACTAAGTAACGACTTAGGCGTAATTATTTCATTAAAATCTGTGAAAAGAGATCCTGCTACAAGCAGGTAATTCTTCTACTTTTAGAAAACAAGAAACGTGCCAATAAAATACTTCAGGAACAGCCTGTTGATTTTTCTTAACGTGTTGTAGATCAACCAATTAACTTTATCATGAAATTACGAAAAAACTCAAGCGCAATGGTTTGCGTAAAAATCTATAGAAGCAAGCGATAATTAATATATTAAATAAATAACAGTCAGTGTATCATAGACTTAAAGATAGAAATTCAATTCTCGCAAAAAACTTACAAAAAAACGTAAAAAGCATAAGCAGGTGTTAGGGAAATAGAAAGTAGTATGGTGGGATATATCTAAGACACACCTCCGCTGTTTAAATTGGGATTGGGTCATTATGAGTTTTAATGGGCTATAACAAGGCAGGTAAGTTTTCGTCTTTCTTTGTAATAGCCCATTTCTCAACAACTTAAGGAATCAATTCTAAAGTCCCACAACCCGCAGGTCGTTACGCCCTTTACGAAACCCCGCTATTTTTTAATAATAGAATATCTTATCAGAAGTTAGAAATCCATTCATCTCCTGGTATAAGCAAGCATCCATCTTTTCAAGGGGATGTCCTGATAAAATTCAAAATCACCCACCTTACCTTCGAAAATAGACTTAAGCTCTTTTTCTGCGGGGAAATTCTTGACCACGTAAAATTCCTCTCCATCAGACAAGCTCCGTTTGTGAATTAGATTCCCCTCTTCATCATAATGAGAGAACATCCTATCCAGGCTTTCTCTGGGAAGCATATCAACGAAGATCACTTTTGCCCCTTTGACAAGCTTGGTGTGTAAACCCTTGACGAAACCTGGTATCATGGACCTGGGGATGTGTGACCACCAGTCTGCAGCAAAAGCTAAGGTGAATTTTCCTTTTATCTTTTGGAGCGCATAAGCATCAGCAATCCTGAAGGTTACCCGGGCTTTTCCGTAACTTTTGTTTTTAGCTATTTCCAGGACAGAGTGGTTTATATCAGTAGCCAGTACCGAGTGTGCTCTTTTTGACAGAACCTGGGTCCAGTTGCCGGTTCCGCAGGCGATCTCCAGAACATCCTGATCGATTATATATTTCTCGAAACGTCTGATCAAAGGATAGAGAAGATTTTCCATCCGGAGATTGTCAGTATATCCCATAAGCGTATCATGCTCAGGGGCACGCTTTGCATAATAGGAATTCATCTGCTTTATGAGACGGTTATTTCTCACAGTCGATTAAAAATCTTAAATGAGGGAATAGAACAATATCACAATCGAATTTCAGAGGGACTCCAGAGGTATTTTTCAAGATCGATGGAATCATCCTCTTCGAATTTTATTCCATCCTTTTGCAGAAGCATTTTCTGGAGCTCGTAACCCTGGCCGGGTTTTAGAGAAATACGACCCTTGCTGTTAATTACCCGGTGCCAGGGCAATTTCTCTTTTTGGGAACAGGAGTTCAGGGTCCATACTACCAGACGGGTAGCTTGAGGATTGCCGGCCATTGTCGCTATCTGACCGTAAGTTGCAACTTTTCCTTCAGGTATATTTTTAATAAGGGTTATAATCCTCTGGTTAAGAGAGGGGTCCTTGAGATTTTCCGAACGCCTGTATTCCATTCAATCCTATAAAAATAATGGTTATTCTTTCTTTAAGGTTTTTCGGATTTTCCTTAATTCCGGTTCGCTTTCGAACTGACGCAGGCAAAGATTGTAGTCTTCCTCGGGGATATCACCAAGACGAGCTAAAAATTTCTCACGGCTGCAAATTAAATCTTTTAATTTATCACAAATATATTCATCACAGTAAGCACAATTTTCTATGCCCTTATCAACGACACAGGGTCTGACCGGACAGCTTTTATCAGCCAGCTTTCCCTCACTCATACACCCATCACACTGCACGTTCTCTAGAGTATACATTTGGTGACCTAAATATTTTCTCCAGCCATCCACAAGTTTCTGTCTGACTTCAGGGTCTTTGGAACGGGCTGCACATAGATCACATCTATAACCGCATCTGCCTAAAATTACTTTCATACTTTTTCCTTTTCTGAATAATCATACGCTTTTTTTAAGAAATTGATTTGTCAGTTATCCTGCTATTATTAAGGGTAAGAAGACTTCTTTAGCCCATTTAAAAAAATGAAACTTTTTTTCTGTTGCAATAGTATATTAATATATGGAAAAGAAAGTTGGGAGTATGCATTTGGGACAAATCAACCTTTTAAAACTCCTATTCACCGCTTGTAAAGTTTCTCTTTTTTGTTTCTCCTCCAGTTCTATATTTGGGAGTATGCAGTAGACAATAATAATTTGTGAATATGGACATCAGTTAAGATCAGCTTTGGAATGGAGGGTAAAATGTTTGTTGTGAAGTGGAGATTAAGTATTTTGTCAATGTTTCTTTTTCTCCTGTGCTTTAGTTCAGTTGATTTATGGGGAGAAGAGATAGCGGATGATACGGTTAAAAGCATTACTGCTGTTCACATAAACAGCAATTCAAAAATTGATGGGATATTAGATGAGGATTTCTGGCAGAAAGTCCCCCGCTCAGGTGATTTCATACAATACCAGCCGGATGAGGGAAAACCTGCCTCTGAATCCACTTTTGTCAGGGTAGCTTATGATGATAAGGCGCTGTATGTGGGTATGGAAATGTTCGATTCGGAGCCGGATAAGATAATCAACCGTTTGACCAGAAGGGACAGGAGCGTAGAAGCGGATATAGCCCATGTGATAATAGACAGCCATCATGACCACCAGACCGCATATGCTTTTTCGGTTTATGCCTCCGGAACCCAGAAGGATACGTACTACTACAACGATAACTGGTCAGATGAATCCTGGGATGCAGTCTGGGATGTGGCAGCCCGCATAACAGATTGGGGCTGGGTAGCAGAGTACAGAATACCCTTTCAGTGCCTGCGTTTTGCCTCTGAGGAAAATCCTGTCTGGGGATTCTATTGCAGCCGTAACATCAGTCGTAAGAACGAGCTGGGCCGGTGGATATATATCCCGGAAAAAGCCAATGGGTTTGTCTCTTATTTCGGACATCTGAAGGGACTGAAAAACATTACTCCTCCAAAGAGGCTGGAGATTTTACCTTATCTGGTCTCTTATGAAAATACAGAGCCGAAGAGTTTGGGGAATCCGGACGGAAGGGATTTCTTTGGAAACCTGGGGCTGGATTTAAAATACGGCATCACCTCCAATATCACCCTGGATGCCACAGTCAATCCTGATTTCGGACAGGTGGAGGCAGACGAGACCATCTTGAATCTATCCGTTTTCGAGACTTCTTATCCGGAAAAACGCCCCTTTTTCTTAGAGGGATTCAAGATTTTCGAGACCCCTTTTGACCTTTTCTATTCCCGCAGAATAGGGAAAAGCCCTTCTTTATGGCCGGATGATGTGGATCACTATTTAAACAGACCAAATGCCACCTCAATTTTGTTTGCGGGTAAGGTAAGCGGAAAGACAAGTGGTGGCACATCCATTGGTGTCTTAGAGGCAGTGACTCAAAAGGAAGAAGCAGAGTTCATAGATGAGGATGGTTATCGGAGAAAAGAGGTGGTTGAGCCGGAAGCCAATTATTTTATAGCACGGGTTATGCAGGATGTTTTGAAGAATTCAACTATCGGTGTTATGGCAACAGCAGTTAATCAAAAAAGTTCATATCCTGCTTACACCGGGGGAGTGGACTGGACTCTGCGCCTTAGAAATGGCGACTATCAAACCGCAGGACACCTGATAGGTTCAAAAAATAATGATGATAATGGCTGGGGTATGTGGATGCGTCTGGGTAAGGATGGAGGGGAATATATCCGGGGAGCAGTTGAGGGGCTCTACTTGGATAGAGGCTTGAACATTAATCATCTGGGATTCTTGAATCATGATGATTTCAGACAAATCTACGGCTGGTTGCAGTACCGCACAACCAAGAATTGGTGGATTATAAGAAAAACCTGGCATAACCTCAATATCGAGCTGGCTGACAATCTCTCCGGATTGAAAATGACCCGGGGTGGAAACTACAACTTTCAAATTGAGCTGACGAACTTCTGGTATCTGGGTGGTGGAATCTGGGCCGATTTCGATAATATCTATTCTCCCTGGGAGACCAGGGCAGGACCGCCCGCTCCAATCCCGGTTGGACAGAACTGGTGGATCTGGTTTAATACTGACAGCCGGAAGTGGTGGCAAGTCAATCCCTTCATAGAGGGAGGAGATAACTGGGATGGGCATTATATTAGCTACAGCTTAGGGCTTAATTTTCAACCCAGGTCCAATCTGGAATTCAGCTTGGCTCCTGGCTATACCCATAAAAAAGGGATTTCCAGATGGCTGACCTACCTGGAGGATGTGGAGGGGAACAGAACGGATGATATCTTTGGAGAACAGGAAGTGGAGCAGTTCAATATGACCATACGGGGAACTTTTACCTTTACCAAAAATCTGACCCTGCAGGTTTATGCTCAGCCTTTTTTTGCGGCTGTAGATTACAAGAATTTCAAAAAACTTGTCCCCCCCGATAATTTCGAGTATGTAGATTCAACTGTTTACAATGAAAGAATAGAACAGCCTGATTTTAAATGGACATCCTTTAACTCCAATGTAGTTTTAAGATGGGAATACAGGCCGGGCAGCACCTTATTTTTAGTCTGGACTCAGTCCCGGGAAACCTATGATAGTGGCATAGGTAATCTAAAGCTTTTTGGTGATGCGTATTATCAAGGGGATTTGAAATACCTCTTCGACACTGTACCGAACAACGTCTTCCTGATCAAGCTCAATTACTGGTGGAGCCTGTAAAATCCCGGGATTTTTTTCTTCTATAGTTTTTTTAAAAGTGGATTTTTGTAGGGATAGGGCTTGTCCCGTCCTATCCCATTTTGTTTTTCTGATTTATTTTATTTTTTATCTTTTTGAGCAGATAATTTGAATGGACCTCACTCCCGCCTCTGGCGGGATTTTCAACCCCACCCTCTCCCTGGAAAGGAGAGGGAGAATGTTATCCCCTCCTTTTTAAGGAGGGGATAAAGGGGAGGTTTAGAAATCAGGAGAACGAAGTCAGGAGCACAGGGCTCCTGATTTACTATAGGCTGAAAATCAGTTCCGTTAAATGTGCAGAAAAAAATTGTAGTAGCGATTCATGAATTGCCTTTATCTATTCTTTTAAAACCTGATCTAACTTCATAGCAGCATTTCGGTGGTCGAATTTTTGAGCCAGTTCCAAGGATGCCCGGGAGGTTTTTCTTCTCAGGTTTGTATCTTTTAAAAGCCTGATCACATAATCGGAGAAAAGGTTGTAATCATCAGTCACAAACATATTAACTTCATTTTCAGGATTAATGCCAAAGGTGGCAAGTTTTGTTGCTACCACAGGGAGCCCACAGGCCATAGCTTCTAAGAGCTTGCCCCTGAAGCCTGTGCCCAGGGCAATGGGTGCTACCATAATGTCACTTTTCCAGTAAATCCTTCTCACGTTCTCATTATCCCCACCCTGTTGTATGGTAATGTTTTCATAGTTATTTTTTAAATCAAAAAGCTCAGGAGGTGATTTATATCCGATGGCGAAAAACTGAGCATCCGGCACTTGTCTTAAGATTTTTACCCAGCAATTATTTACGAAATTTTTTACTGCGTCTACATTGGGATAATGCTGGTAATTACCTAAATAAAGGATATTTTTAGTATTCCTATTCCAGATATTCTCTTTCGGCGGTATATAAAAGTCTGTATCGACTCCATGCGGGATTATTCTGATTTTATTTGTTAACTGAGGGGCATAATCTATCAAGATTTCTGCATCTTCTTTTGTTAAAGTTAGGATTATGTCAGCCTTTATGTACATCTTAAACTCATAGGTAAATAACTCTTTTAGAATATCCTCACTTATATTCTCTCCTCTTTCCGCTCTAAGTTTAAAAGCTTTGGTATAACTTTCGTGCACGGAGATTATGCTCATTGTATCTTTGGATATAAAATCAGAATTCGCCTCTATATACTGTCCCATCATAGAATATTCTGCAATGATGGCCTCGAAGTGTTTTTCTTTTAAAACAGCTTTGAAGGCATCCTCAATTCTTTGATTAAATCCACCATCTCCACTTAAGAAGAATCTGGGTCTTCCCCCATTGAATCTCTTATAAAGCTCTTCAATTTCCTCCTCTGACCTTTGCTTGGTTGAGTCCATCTTAATGATTTTCTCACAAAAGGGCTCGAGGCTTTTGTCTTTCCTGTCCTGCTCGTCATAAGCCGGTGTAATCAGGGTTATCTGGTGTCCCATTCTGGAGAGGTTTTTAATTCTGTGATAAATCAAGATGGGTCCGCCGATGATGTCTTTTCTGGGTAGTAGTTTTGGCAGGAAAAGCAGATTCATTTTTACCTTCCTTCAACTATTTTTTTTAATTTAGAACTAATTTCCTCTTGGCTGGTATACTCCATCATTTCCTTCCAGCGTTTTTGAAGCTGGCAGAGCTTTTCAAAGGGATCGAAATTTGGTACGGCATCAGTTTTTGATATCTGGATATTCCTTAATGCTTCCTGGCTTCCGTTTTTGTCTCCCAGTAAGAGGTATTCCTCAGATAAGCTCTTACAGGCTTTTTCGATTTTCTCCTCCAGGTCGTCTTTCAAAAAACAGCCGGGATAGGGATCGAATTCTTCCGCATGTACCTTAGTCATGCCTTCAACCTCCTTCTGGCTTTGAATTTTAGCTCTCTCATACACAAAGCGATAAATATCCTCCCTCAGCCTCATCCAGACTGGATGGGTTTTGGGAGGCGCAAGGTGTTTGATGGCAAGCTGATTGTCCAGAAAGAAAGAAAATCCAAACATCTTGGCATTGATCAGAAAATCAATATCCTCACCTCTGGGCACATAGGGATCGAAGGGAATTCGGGTGAAGAGATTTCGGTGAATGGCCATATTCCCACCGAAGACGAAAGAAGTCTGTTTTAATCTGGGATCAGCTCCAATGATTTTATCGAATGCCTGGTTCATCCTCTCATACTGGTCCCAGTGTTTCATCCAGGGCTTGAACTCCCTTTTTACATGATAGTCTCCATCTGCCTGAAGGTAATATCCTGCTACTGCATAAACTTTCTTCTCATTTATCTCCCGGCCGATGAATTCCCTTGCCTTTGTCATAAAATCGGGATCCTCAAATATCTCATCATCATCGATTAGCACCGCCACATCTGAACCCAGGACATGAGAAATAAAAGTGCACAGATTTCGAATGTTGGAATAACCATGCAGCTTGACTAAATCTGCATACTCGTCCTTACCTTCCCGTAAGAAAAAATCGTGAATTTCCTTTTGATGGGAAGATCCGAATAGTAATATATCAACTCCGATGGAGGTTGAATCGATGATCTTTTTGCAATTATTCTCAACCTCTTTCCCTATTTCCTCTGCTGTGGGAACCGCAATTATCACTAATTGAAAATCCTTATCTTTAAGTATCTCCATGCTTTTTATAGTTCCCAGGAGTGTCCCTTCTTTATCCAGTGGAGTGGGATGGTCGTAGATGGCATCACCTTTTTTCCAGCCGACTTTACTTTCCCTTGCCCAGTAAGAGGGAATTACCATAGTGATTTTCATATTTTTTGCCCTTTCCTTTTATCTATGATAGAAACTTATCCCTTAAACACTATTTTCCCATCCTTCAGGACCATATGGGTGGTTTTCAGGTTAACTATATCCTCCAGCGGGTTCTTATTCAGGATTAAGATATTGGCACTTTTACCCGGAGAGACAGAGCCAAATTTATGGTCAACTCCCAGCCATTGGGCAGGATGTAAAGTTGCCCCTTTGATGATCTCCCATTCTGAAAGATCAAGCTCCTTTAGTAATTGCATCTCGTCAAAGGTGAATAAAGGATTATATCCATCCTGTCCTACAAGGATCTTGATTCCCTGCCGGATAAATTCTTTGGTGATAACTCCTCCGATCTTTAGCAGGATCTCAAAACGTTTTCTGAACTTATCCAGCTCATCTGGATTGAATTCCTCGGGATGTTCGGAATAACGCTTGAAAACATGTAAAGTCGGACAGAAATAGACCTGGTTTTCAAGCATCCTGTTCCCTAACGATTTCAATTTAGTCGCCGAGATAGAATCGACACCCAGGTCAAACATCCGGTTGATAAAAGCTTCCTTATTTTCTGGAGAGGAATCGAAGAGTTTATCATGTTCGGATTTTAAACCATCCTTCAATACTATATACCAGGGTGATTTTCCATGCTCAATGCATCTTATACCCAAATCAATTGCTACGTCCACTGGAATGGAATGGAAAAAGGTGGGACCCGGGTCATGGGTAACTGGCAGGTTGAACTCTCTGGTTTTATCTAACAGATGTTTTAGAACATCGAAATCAAATTTACTGAAGGTTTTAACCAGAGCTGCATCCTCTTTAGAGATTTGCTGGATTATGTTTTCTGCATCCTGCAGGGTATCAACAGCCACACTCCAGCCAGGCCAGCGCTGGTTCATCTGCTCTGCTCTTAAGGGGCTTTTCTCCAGCACGGGTCCAGAATAGAAAAGCTCAGGTCCCATATATTCCCGGGATGATATTTTATCTTTTAATCCCCTTAAGGTTTCAATCGGTCCCCCACAATCCCGCACCTGGGTGATTCCCTTCTCCACAAATTTTTTTAGCACCTGCTTTTCCAGTACCTCTGAAAGGCTTCCACCTGCAATTCCACACTCCTCCAGTATCTCCTCTCTGTCTTTTTCCGGCTGGTTGGTTAAAACACTCAGATGGGAGTGGCACTCGAAAAGCCCGGGCAGGGCAAATTTACCGGAGCAATCTATCGTTTTTACGTTTTCTTTATCTGCAAAATATAATTTGCCTACTTCCTTTATTATCTGATCCTCAATTAAAATATCCAGATTTTCTCGTAAGACCCCCTCCTTTACATCAAGCAAATTGACATTCTTAATTAGAATTTGTTCTCTCATCTCTTATTTACTAAAGGGTGAGAAGTTATTTATTTTGCTCAGGGATTGATTCAAAAAGTTATTTCCCGGTTAAACTGGTGCTATCTCCTTTATCTTGAATCACATTTACAATTCTTTGACAGAAAAGAGGTGCTACTTTCCGGGAGAATTTCTCATTGGGGTGGGAGTTGCTCGGACTAAAGGCGTATTCGTCTTTCAGATAAAGTCCACCTTCGGTTTCCAGCTCGTAGAAATCCCAGAAAAAGATATTATCCCCTTTCTTGTCCCACTGGTTTTTCACCCAGTCAAAAAACTCTTTTACTCGTTTAGCGGTTTTTTCGTCTGTAGCGTTTTTGACTAATGCGGCACCGGTCCAGAGGATAAACTTGTTTTTGGGAAACTGTCGCATTTTCTGTTTCAAAGCTTCATACTGGAGTTTGTAGTTTTCCATCCTTTTTTCCTCTGAGTTTATTTCCGGGTTGCCTGTATCCTCCATTAATTTGCTTACCGGAAAGCAATGCTTCCATACGATAACATCATAATTTTTGGTTAAAATCTCCAGGGTAGGCTCGCTCATAAAGGGTATATCCCCGGCATTTTTAACCCAGATATTATAGTAATCAAAAGGGTAGTTTTTCCAGCCATAGGGTGAGGTCTTGGGAAAAACCTGCTCTTCGATTTTGTAGTTTGTGCGGTTTTCCCTGTTATAATTTTCAAACCACTGGGGAACCCCTCCCTTCCAGATTACCTCGCCGGTGCTGTGGTGCAGAAAAATTATTTTCATACCTTCTCCCTTTTTAAATTTATCACATCCTGAAAAAACAAGGTTCAAGAAAAAGATAACATATATAATCCAGAATAATTTAAATTTCATTTTTAGATAACTCCGTTTCAGGTTACTCTAAGGATCAGAAATAGTTGAGTTAGCTCTATTTATTAAATTTTAGATTCGCTTCCTTGTTTATTTTATCTATTCTGACGTTAAAGTCAAGTTTTTTAATCTTGACTTAAACTTTAGATACTATCGCCTGTTAATCAATGGTTCCAGACAGATAACGGAAACAAATCAACAGGGGCAGAAGGTTGTCGAATTTTGCTTTTAATAAATTAAAAATATATTTCTAATCCTTCTTGACATAAGATAAAACTGCGTTTATATTTCGAAAAGTTAAGTAATAAATATAGCGAAAATCAAAAAATCAGGTTCAAAGGAGGTGGACAAAGAATAAAGAAGGAGCGAAGTTAACTCAAAGTTTTTTAAGGAGGAAAAAATGAAGAAATTATTCTGTTTATTTTTGATTGTTTTTCTGGTATTTAGTTTGGCAGGGTGTAAAAAGGAGGTAAAAGAGGAGACTTCACAAAAAGGAATAGGAGAAAATGAGGCAATGGCTGACACGTCTAAATCTAATGCTTCGGCTGATACGGTTAAAGCCAAAGTTCCGGCGGATACTTCTGAGAAAATAGTAAGAGAAAAAAACCCAATAGTGGTTATAGAGACAGATTTTGGAAATATCGAATTAGAGCTGTTCTGGAACAAGACTCCCAAGCATGCTCTTAATTTTTTGAGGCTGGTTCACCAGGGTTTCTATGATGGATTGATCTTTCATCGCGTAATCCCCGGTTTCGTGGTTCAGGGTGGAGATCCCAAAGGTGATGGAACAGGAGGTCCGGGATACACTATTCCTTTCGAACAAGCAGATACCAAACACCTGAGAGGCTCCCTGGGCATGGCAAGAGGACCTCAGGATCTGAATTCTGCAGGCTGCCAGTTCTATATCTGCCTGAAAGACCTGCCATCGCTGGATGGAAATTATGTGGTTTTCGGTAAAACGGTCAAAGGTATGGAGGCAGTGGATAAAATAGCCCAGGTTAAAACGGCTCCCGATGACAAACCTCTTGAAAAAGTGGTAATGAAAAAGGTGTATGAGAAGATAGAAGAGAAGAAATAAAAAAACAGTAAAAAGTAATCGAATTATGGAATTTTGTTTCGGGAGGTCAATGACCTCCCGATTTTCTTTATATGCTTGACAGGTGTTAAAGGGGAGAATATATTTCTCAAAAGCGTTCTTAATTTCAAAACTAAAAACTAATTGGTCTGTTTTTCATTTTTCCCCCGATGAGTTAAAAAAGATTTAAAATTTACCAGGAGAGAAGAAAAAAAGTGAGTTCCAATCTAAGAGATTTTCAAAAAACAGAGATTAAAAGGTTAAAGGAAAAAATCCAGAAAGCAGATTTGCCCGTTAAGGTTAAGAGAAAGGCTTTTCTGGAGGTAGAACGGTTAAAGCTAATCTCCCCTGCATCAGGCGAATATAATCTTATCTGGAGTTATATCGACTGGATTATTAACCTCCCCTGGAAAAACAGTAGTGCCGGCAGAATAGATGTGGAGAAATTGGAAGAGGTTCTGGATAAAGAGTATTTTGGACAGAAGAAGATGAAAGAAAGGATTTATGAATATTTTTCAATCCGCAAATTAAGAAAAGAGATGAAAGGCTCTATCCTTTGTTTCGTGGGTCCTCCGGGAACGGGAAAATCCTCCCTGGCTAAGGCTATTGCTCAGGCTCTGAAAAGAAAGTATTTAAGCCTGAATGTAGCAGGCTTTACTGAAAACCGCCAGCTGAAGGGCGAGAGGAACGGTTTTTCCGGGGGTCAGCCTGGAGCAGTTATAAAAAGTCTGAGAGAAGCTGGATGCAATGATCCTCTTATTCTTCTGGAGGGGGTGGACAGAATAGGAAACGGGGTTCCCAAAGGCGAGATTATATCTGCCCTGCTGGAGATATTAGATCCGGAAAATAATCAGTATTTCATTGATAGCTATCTGGGTTTAAGCTTTGACCTGTCCAGGGTATTATTCATTGCCAAAGCTCACAATGCTGAGGAAATCCCGGATGCACTTATGGATTTATTCGAGATGGTGGAGTTTACCGGGTTCATTGAAGAGGAGAAACTGGAAATCGCCAAAAGGTATATTATCCCTTCTCAGATTAAAATACACGGTCTGTCGCAAAAGGAGGTTCAGATAACGGATGGTGCCATAAAAAAGATCATCCGCGAATATGCCATAGAAGAGGGGATAAGAGTTCTGCAGAGGGAGATAATTACCATTTACCGTAAAGTTGCCAGGATGAGAGCCTCGGGAGAAAAGGTTTTCTGGAAAATCTTGCCGCAGAGCCTGCCAAAATATCTGGGAACACCAGTATACATCCCGGATATAGCAGAGAAAAAACCTGAGGTGGGTCTGGTATGCGGTTTAGCCTGGACTCCCTCTGGCGGAGATGTTATGTTCATCGAAGGCTTGAAGATGAAAGGGAGTGGTCAGGTATTTTCTACCGGGCAATTAGGCGGTATCATAAAGGAGACAATCCAGACAGCACACAGTTACATCCGCTCCCAGGCTTCTCTTTTAGGCATAAACTCAAAAGATTTCACCGATTACGATATCCATATACATTTTCCACGAGAGGCAGTTCCTAAAGATGGACCCTCTGCCGGGATTGCCATTTCCCTGGTTATCGCCTCGGTAATGAGCGGTATGCCTATCAGGAACGATATGGCTATGAGCGGAGAAGTGTCCTTGAGAGGTAACGTTTTTTCGGTAAGCGGTATAAAGGAGAAACTCTCAGCAGCCAGGAGGGCGGGAATAAAAAAGGTTATTCTACCCAAGGACAATCAAAAGAGTTTACCGGACTTACCACAGAAATTAAGAGAAGAAGTGGAATTTATCTGGGTGGAAAAGATGGAGGAGGTTTTTGAAAATGCGCTTATCGGATTCAGGAAACAGGAGAAGCTTCTTAAAGCTATACAAAAAGAGGTGAAAAAACTAAAGAAAAAAAACAATCGGAAGAAAAGACTGGAGGGTAAATGAATAGTATGGAGAAGATATTTAGAGAGAGCAAGGTCATTGCAGTAGTGGGGCTTTCGTCGAATCCCGTGCGTCCCAGTTATTCTGTGGCAAGATATATGCAATCTCAGGGTTATAAAATCATACCCGTAAATCCGAACGAAAAAGTGGTTCTGGGTGAAAAAGCCTACCCGGACCTGGTTTCCATACCGGATAAAGTAGATGTGGTGGATATTTTTCGAAGATCCGAGGATATTCCTCCCATTGTCGACCAGGCAATACAGATAAAGGCAGTGGTGATCTGGATGCAGGAGGGAATTGTAAACCAGGAAGCAGCCAGGAAAGCTACTGAGGCGGGGATGATAGTGTTTATGGACAAATGTATATACAAAGAACACTGTAAGTGTATTCCAAATCTGTAAAGAGCTTAATCAATTTAAGGAACAGAGAGTTTTCTCAAAAGAATAATCGGGTTTAAGTTTTATAAGAGTAAATACAATTCCACCAGGCATGATTTACATTTTCTTCTTCCTGGCAGGTGGTCTGGTAATACAAAACAAAATCTTTTTATAGGGAGGGAGTTATGCTGATAAATGGTTTTGGTATGTTTATTCTCGCCTTTGTTCTTTTGTTACAGATTACGGGTATAAACATATCCACAGCCCAGGTCTTCCGGGAAAATACAGATGAAAAATATAGTTATAACCTCAGAGGATACCGTTTTCTCATTCTGCTGGGTGAGGATTTCGACTATCACGAGTCTATGGTCATTAAAAAATACTGGGAGGACTGGGGAGCAAAAGTCGATATTGCCGGTACGGGTAAAGAACTAAAAGGTCACCTGTGGAAGAAAACTGACAAAGGGTGGGATAAATCTGAAGAAAAAACAATTAAAACCGATCTGCTCACATCCCAGGTGGATTTGTCAAAATATAATCTGATTTTTTTCCCCGGAGGGAATAGTCCCAAAAATCTTTTAGAAAAGGACAGTTCACTTTTAATGCGGCTAATACAAGAAGCAGAAAAGAAAGGATTGATTCTCTCTGCCATCTGTCATGGTCCCCTGGCTTTAGCTTCAGCCGGCGTACTAAAAGGGCACAGGGTAACCGGTCATTATGAGATAATGAAAAATATTCAAGAGGGAGGTGGAGAATATGTTACTGGAGTCTGCGTGGTTGACGGGAATGTCATCACCGGCAACTGGCCCTATTTCGAGAGTATGGCAGTAAAAACGGCTGAGAAGCTTCTCTATCCACAAGGGGGAGGACCGAGTGAGAATTCTCCCTTCGAGCAAAATCCGGTTTTGAAAGTTATCAAGGAAAGAAGAAGCATCCGAAGATTTCAGGATAAAGAGGTGAGTCAGGATACTATTAATATTCTCCTGAAATCGGCTACCTGGGCGCCCTCGCCTAACAATGACCAGCCCTGGAGATTTGTGGTGCTAAAGGATAAAAAGATTAAGGAGATGATAGTGAATGCTATAATGGAAAAGCTCTCAGAGTACTATAAGAGTGAAGAAATGCCACTGGACAGGATGAAGCAGTATATATCAGGCATATTCTCTGCTCCGGTGCATATTTTCGCTTTATGCGATGACAGCAATATCGAAGAAGAGGAGTGGAAGGATATACAAATGTTGTGGAATATGCAAGCTGTGTCTGCTGGCTGCCAGAATATTCTTTTGGCTGCCAGGGGAATGGGGCTTGGTTCGTTATGGATAGGCTTATCCCTGGTTGCGGAAGACGAAATTAAATCGTTACTTCAGATACCCGCGGAAATAAAACTGGCTTCGGTTATCGCCATCGGGTATCCAGCAGATGTGCCTTTACCACCTTTGAGGAAACCTCTTTCGGAGGTTATATCCCTGGAAAAATGGGGAAAGAGATAAAACCTTATAAATAGAAACAGAATTATGTTAAGTCTTCTTCAGCAGGATATTACTAACTTCACTTCACAGTTTTAAAATAAAGTCTAACAGAACAGGCATCTTACCGTTCAGCTTAGTTATAAAAGACTTTTAATCTAAAGAGTTAAGAACTGCTAAGGGTATCTGGCTGAAGGTGAATCGATACCCATACCTTTATTCTTGCTTTTACCCCCGATTTTAAATATGTTTTTCCTGTCGATAATTTAAAAAAGATTTATCGTATTCCATTAGGAAACCATGGGTAAGCTTTTAAAAATTTTTTTTGTGCTGTTTTTATTCTCAGGGACTCTGCTTCTGGCAAAATCCCTGGAGAATGCAGCGGAACCGCTTGAACTTGTGCATGCCGACCAGTCTGATCTGAGAATGGAGAAAGATAATGTCATCTTAAACCTGAACGGGAACATTCAATTCAAGCACGGTGAAGCAGAGCTTTACTCAGATCGGGCAGTGTGGTATCAGTCATCAGGTCTGGTGATATTCATAGGGAGGGTTAAAATAATAGAGCCTGAGCAGTTACTCACCGCCGAAAGGGTTACCTACTATCAGAAGTTCAAAAAAGTAGTGGCAGATGAAGATGTAAAGGCGGAAAGTAAAAAAGAAAATACAGTAATACAGGGGGGGCACGGGGAATATGATAGAGTTAGAAAGCATGTTATTTTTACCCGGAATCCCTCTCTTATATATAACCCGCAGTTTGAAGACAGCGCTCTTACGGTTTCTGCAGACACCCTGGAGTATCTGGTGGAGCTGAAAAGGGGAACTGCCAGAAGTAATGTTCGGATAATCAAAGGTAAAACAGAGGCTACCTGTGATAATGCGGAGCTTTATGAAAAGGAAGAAAGAATTGTTCTGAGTGGAAAACCTGTAGCCCGCAGAGAGAATTCAGAATTATCAGGAGAAATTATAGAGATTAGGTACAGTGAAAATAAAATTTTCAAAATAGAGGTCACAGGTGATGCCAGAGCTACACACAGGGAACTGGCTGATTCCCTGAATCAAAGTTATAACCAGAGTCATTTAGCCGGTAAAATACTGTACTTTGTCCTGGATGAGGGGGAAAAGCTGAAACAGGTAAAGGTCCTGGGTAATGCCACCTCTTTATATTACCCATCCTCAAAAGATACACTGGCACAGACCAGAAACGAAGCTTCAGGAGACAGTCTGGAGCTTAATTTTGGAGAAGACAAGCTAAAAAGCATAATTGTTATGGGTGGTGCCATAGGTTCATATTACTATCCGGCTGAAGCGAAGGATTCGCTTCACTCCGAGGATACTGTTAGCTACTCAGCCTGGAAAATAGATTATCAGGTCGAACGGGAGCAGATAGCTCTGGAAGACAATTGCATCTTAAATTACAGGCAGATAACTTTAAAATCAGGTAAGGTGATCTATGATACAGAAAAAGAGTACCTGAAAGCAGAAGGGATTTACAAAGAGGAGGAAGGGGAAAACAAACTCTCTCAGCTTCCGGTTCTAATGGATGGTGCTGAAGAACTCAAGGGGGAGGAGATGAGCTACTTTCTGAACACCCGGAAGGGGAAAGTCAAAGCGGGCAGAACTGAATTTCAAAGCGGGTATTATTACGGAAGCCAGTTAGGGAAGATAGACGAAGATGTCTTTTTAACCTCAGGAGGGACTTACACCACATGTGACCAGAATACTCCGCATTTCCATTTCTACTCAACGAAGATGAAGATAATCACCAGGGATAAGGTAATTGCCAGACCTGTGGTTATGTATCTTCAAGATATTCCAGTAGCTGCAATTCCTTTTTACGTCTTTCCCATAAAACCAGGCAGGCACTCGGGTTTTTTAGCATTTGAGGTGGGTAATTTCGTCTCAGGCGAGAGATTCATTCGCAACCTGGGGTATTACTGGGCAGCGTCAGATTACTGGGACCTGGAAAGCAGTATGGATTATTACGAGGGTTCAGGCTGGTTGTTAAGAGAGAATTTCAGATATGCCAGAAGATATAATTATAGCGGAAGCATCAGCGGTTCCTTTAAACAGGATGTCCAGGAATCATTTGTGAGAAAAACCAAAACCAACCGCTGGGATCTGATTTTGAGCCATTCTCACAACCTGTCACCGGTTACAAAGCTCTCAGGTTCTGGCAGGTTCATAAGCGACAACTCATATTATCGAGATTACAGTTTTGATGCGCAGGAAAGAAGGAATCGCATAATCCATTCCCAAGCCAGCTTGAGCACAAAGTATTCAGAGGCGGGGATATATATAGCTCTGGACCAACTGGAGAATCTGGATGAAAACTCCAAAACCTTAAAGCTTCCCACCTTCCGGATAAGCAAGTCATATTTCTACCCTTTCAAATCCGCTGCAGACCTGGCTAAAAGGTGGTACCAAAGCCTTTACCTTTCTTTCTCATCTTCTTTTCAAAATTACTACAGCAAAACTAAATTATCGGAAGGTTTTACACGCAAGAAGTTCTCGACTTTGGATAATAGCATGAGCCTTTCCTTCCCCCAGAAGATTTTCGGCTATATAGTTTTATCCCCGAGCTTTAATTACCGGGGCAGCTTTTATTACGTCTTTGAAACTGACCAGAGCAAAGAGCGAGAGATTAAGGTAAATTCGCTTGCACATAGAAGTAGTTACTCCCTGGGTCTTAATGCCA
>JAOUFL010000191.1 GCA_029858245.1 Candidatus Zixiibacteriota bacterium | reverse complement strand
GGATTGTTTCTGTATGGGTCGTAAAGACCGAATTCTCCAGGTTTATTTCCCCAGGGGGCATTGATTATTACCTGTGGGGTATAGGTTTGCTGGGGGGCTTTTTCTTCTTCTGTTGCAGTTATAATGGAGAAAATAAGGATGAGAATAGGTGCTAAAAATACAGATATTTTATTTAATCTTCTCATTATTAATCTTTATTTCCCGGAAGGTGACCATTTTATTATTCTTATTCCCTCTTTGTCTGAACAGAAGCTATATACGTTTCCTTTATCAAAAACCGTATGCTTGTTCATACTAAAAGCAGTAATAAGTCGGCAATTTGCCTGGCTCCAGTCCACAGTATATGTGGCAATTAATCTGCCATCATAAGTTATTTTATTAATTGTTGAGAGGGTTGGATTTTTTTCATCTTTTATCATAGTATAAACTGCATCTCTATCCACACCTAAAAGGTTAGTTTCAGAGAAGAATTTATTTAAATTGGGAACATTGGCGGTGAAACCAAAATTTGCATCTTTTAAGGTGGCTTTTTGCTGAGCAGAGGAAAATTCCAATTCCTTTGTTCCTATCTGAAATGATCGCGAACTGCCACCGCGCTTACTATACTGGATGAATACTCTTCCCGAATCATCGCAAGAGATACCAAAAGCTGACCAGTTGTAAGGTCTGTCTGTTCCCATCTCTTCATCTTTGATGATTGGGTAAACCTTAATTTCATTACCGTTTTGGTCAAATTTATGAACTTTTGGATTTCCCGTATAAGTGTTTGGGGAATAAATATTCCCTTCTTGGTCTACTGTTAAACCAGCGGGGAGTGAGCCCCACGCATTAGGAATAACTTCTATGAAACTTCCTGAAGAACTAAATCTTTGAACTCGTTTATTAATGTTATCTGCTATGTAAATATCTCCATTAGGGGCCACGGTAAAAGCCGTTGGGCCGTGCTCTAATCCTGATTCATCAAGATAAAATCCAAATTCACCTGGTTTAGAGCTCTCCTTATCCATTCTAAAATTTTTCTCACCCCACGGAGCTGTTATAACCACAGTGGGCACATACGAACTTTGCGGTAGATTATTGGCTTTTAGATTTAAGATTAATAAAATTAAAACTAATGTTATCAATATGCTTATTTTATGGGATGTTTTCATTTTAACCTCTTTTTAAATAATTTAAATGTTTTAAACAATTCATATAATAAGTATTTAATATATTTAAACATTACAGCTATTAAGGATAATAGTAACAGGTTCTACTTTCACAATCTGTGCAATATTTTGGTGGAGCACCTCCTTTAAAGAGATAGCTAATAATATATACGATATCACTTATGGATACGTTACAATCTCCATTGGCATCCCCTCTCCACATAGGATGTGGTCTGATATTAGAACCCTTAAATATGTAATTAATCAGAAATGTCTGGTCACTTACACTTACCTGTCCATCGCTATTAGCATCTCCTGCACGATCTGGGTCATAACCAGTTACCTCTTGAACATTTTTATACTGGTATGCATTGTATTGAGTGTAAAAAGTATCGCTGCGAGTAAGATATCGTGCTTCTGAGGAATTATCATCATCTATATCAAGAAAATTTGCGGCTTCAATTACATTCATTAAGTTATTTTTACCCCAGCTCTCAAATATGAAGGTGTGTTTATCATAAGTTAACAAGTAATCTCCTTTAAGTAAATACTCCACCCATCCAAAAATCCAATTCCCTATCTCATCTAAGTTTTTTGTACTATGCCAACCCGCATTGTAAGTCCGCCAAACAAGGGCAGCACACTCAATTCCAGTTGCCCACGCATACCCTCCAGGAGGTAGTGGACAAAACTCGCTTATACCAAGAGCGCCAGCCCTTAGTCCTTTATCCAAATTACACCTAAATTGTCCAGTATCATCGCAACCTCCATATTCATAAGGCTCCCCCCAATAGGTTTGTCCCACGATATAGTTTGAACTCCAGAAGTCGCAGGTATCGTAAGGAGTGATTGCATTAACTACGGGGCAAATCCACTCAATAAGGGTAAATTCCATAGCATTTTCTATGATCTGGTCTCGTCCTATGAGAGGCATTTTATAGGTTGGCTCGTCCCACCATGAGAACTCTAAAGGACCGAAGACATTATTATACTCGTTGGTTTCAGTTATGATATTATCTGAATCGACAAGTAGCCACATACTCCAGTGATAATCAAGATCAAAAGGAGCAGGAAGGATAAAGGAGAAACTCTCGCTCTCATCCGGATATAATGGGTAAGGAGAATGGTGCCAATCATCACCATCTAATGGGGCTATCGGAGCATCAGTTGTGTCGTAGAATATACTTGTATAAAATCCAAAAGGATAATAAACCCTGGAATCTCCCTGATTTTTAATTCTCACGTTTACAAAAACTGAATCAGTCACATAAGGACAATAAGTGCTAACAGTGACTTTATCAATCACTAAATCTGGAAAAGTACTTGGGTCCCACCAATTAACTGTGGTAGGTCCCTCAACGTTGTTATTCTCACTGGTTTCATCAACATTTCCATCACAATCAGCCATACTATAAATATGCCAGGTAATAGGTTCTGTTGATGTTATATTAGTAAAAGTGATAAGTGTATCGTCATAGGCATCCAAATAACCTACCCACTTCTTCTGATTCTCAGATGTGCTAATATCTGGTGGTTGAGCTGGATTGTAATAGAGACCTGTGTAGAAACCACTTGCACCTACACTCCCCTGATTTTTAATGATAACATCTACATAAATGTTATTTCCTATATTAGGATTTGAGTTGCTTGGAGTTATTCTTTCAACAATAAGGTCTGGTGTGGGTACACTTTTATGTAGAGTTATATCGTCTATATATACTCCTGAGTCGGTATTGGTTGCATTACTGGTGAAGACGAAAGCAATCCAAACTAAGGGATACCCACATAGATCGCCTATTTCATAAACATCAGTTAAATCGAAATTTTGATACCAGAAACCTAAATAACTCCCAAATGCATAATTCCCATAAAACCAGTCATTATCATAGGAAGCTCCCCAGAAAAATGTATCACAGTTCACTTCTGATCTCAGCCACCAGTAGAACAACAATTCAGCATCCTCAGCATCAGTAAGGCTAAATGGTCCATAAACCATCCAGGATTCGCAACTATCTGGATATTCATTGTACTCTGGGTCAAGTCCATCATATCCATTTCTTGCGCACCAAATACTAAAATCTCCCCAGTGTGGTTTGTAACTATCTACTCCCCAATAATATTCTCCATTCTGGATCCCGTTATTGTCTATTATTTCCCAGTAAAAACCTGGTGTAAAATCTTCAAAATCCTCACTCATTATAGTAATCTAACCAGGAACATTTTTCTTACTTTTCTTATCTTTACTCTCGGGTGTTATTGTCAGTGTTGGTGATTCTTTCCTTTGAATATTTGCTGGTCGCTTTTTCTTGGTAAATCCTTCTGCTTTTTGACTCTTATAGGTTGTTTGAATTTTATCAAAAATATTAGTACTATCCTGATACTGAATTGAAGATATTTCAATATTCTGAGCTAATAAAACAATATTAATGGTTAAAACAAAAATGCAGAACAGAAGAAATAACCTTGTTAATTTCTTCGTTATCATATATCACCCCTTAGCTAAAGTATTTATTTTTATTTGATAATACCCTACATCTAAACTTTAGATAATCTAAAAATTTCAATTTGTCAAGTACTTTTTTATATCTTTTCAAATAAAACAAGATTTAAAATACCACTTTTATCCGCATTTTTATTATGGAATTAACTATTAACTTGACATAAACTGCACAGGAGTATATCATTACTGAGTTTTATTAGATGGAGATTGCATTAAAGACTGTAAACATAATATTCGAAAGGCAGGCTTATGAAGATTCAACGTTTCATAGTCATCGCACTTATTTCCCTAACCTTGCTCGGATGCGAGCTGGTGTGGACGCGTATCTATTCGGCTGAGTTTTTCTACTCGTTTGCGTTTCTGATTCTATCGCTGGCTATTCTGGGGTTGGGTCTGGGAGCATTATCGTTACGCTTGTTCGGGTTCCTTAACCACGAGCGCAGTATGGGGATTATTCTCTCCTTAGCCGGTTTTATGTCCCTGGCGGGACCGCCGATAGCGATTAAACTCGGAATAGATTTTACAAAGCTTTTTATCAGCTGGGCTATGCTCGGTAAACTTATTTTGACTATCGGGCTTTTAAGCTCTGCTTTCTTTTTCGGGGGTATTGCCCTGGCTTTGATGTTCAGAAACTATCACCGGGAAATGCCGAGGCTTTATATGGCTGATTTGACAGGAGCCGGGCTTGGTGTGCTACTGGCTATTATACTGATGAATCATTTTGGAACTCCGGTTGCCTCCTTTCTGGTGGCTCTGCCGGTTCTGTTAGCTGCGGTGCTGAGCTGCAGAAGCTGGGTCAGGGTGGTCCCGGCAATCTTGA
>JAOUFL010000012.1 GCA_029858245.1 Candidatus Zixiibacteriota bacterium | reverse complement strand
GAAATAGCTGCAGTAAGCTCGATATTCAAAGGGAAAAAAGCAATTTATCTGGTTCCACTAAAGGCTATTGCAGAAGAGAAATATGCTGATTTCAGAGCAAAATATTCGAGCCTGGGGATAAAAATCGCTATCTCGACCAGGGATAGAAGGGGATACGATCCGGATCTGGAAAAGGGGGATTTCGATCTGGGAATTTTGATCTACGAGAAATTCAACCAGCTTCTTCTTAAAAACCTGGATATTTTAAAAAACATAGACCTATTAATAATTGATGAGCTGCAGATGATCGGGGATTATTCACGGGGTCAGGTTTTAGAGCTGGCTTTGATTAAGACTCTTCTGTCAGGTTACAAACCACAGATAATAGGATTCTCAGCGGTTTTAGGAGAGGTCGAAAGGTTAGCTTCCTGGCTGGGGTGTAAATTGATTATGGAGAAGAAAAGGCCGGTTGAGTTATTCCAGGGTATTTTATATAAAGGAAAATATATTTACAAAGGATACAATTCTCAGGAAGAGGGGGAGGAAGAGTTTGCCGAGGTCGAGAGTGAAAAATCAGAAGAACTTCTTTTTCCCAACATTCAAAGATTACTGAATGAGGGTGAACAGGTTTTGGTTTTCCTGAAAAGCAGGAATGAAACCGTGAAGATGGCTTTGCTATTTTCTGAAAAATTGGAAGGAAAGCCAGCAGTTGAAGCTTTAGAAAAGTTAGAGGAGTTAGAAGATACCAGCCTTAAACGGAAACTTCTACAGTGTATGCAGAAAGGGGTAGCTTTTCATAATGCAGATTTATCCTGCGAGGAAAGAAAGATCGTGGAATCTTCTTACCTTGAGAAAGAAACAAATCTGATTTTTGCAACCAGCACCCTTTCACTGGGAGTTAATCTTCCAACCAGGACTGTATTTATCGAGAGCTTGAAATACGAGAGCGGGGAATTTACGGACAAAGGCATACTTGTCCCCCTGACCTGGAGCGAATACGAGAATATGTCCGGCAGAGCAGGAAGGTTCGGGCTGGAAGATGAATTTGGCAGGTCGGTTCTTCTGGCAGGCAATCAGTTTCATTTCGACTCTCTCTGGGAACGATATGTGGAGGGTAAAGAGGAAAAATTAGCTCCGGTTCTGGATAGAACCGATTTAGAGGATATCGTTCTCGATCTGGTATCCTCAGGACTGGCGCAGGATTATTCCAGGCTGGAAAAAATCCTGAGGTCTTCTTTTTCTGCTGAGAGATTGTCAAAAGAGAAAGATATTATAAAAAACAAGATTGAAAAATTAACCGAAAATAGAGTGTTGATCTCCGATGAAAAAGGGAATTTGTCTGCAACTACTCTGGGTAAAACGATTTCTTTGCAGGGGATAAAAATTAAAACCGGATTAGCCATATTAAGAAAGCTGGAAAAAGAGGCTGCATCTGTAACATTTAATCCGACTCTCGACCTGCTGGACTGGTTTTATGAGCTTTTGAAGACCCCGGATGGTCGAAAAATATATGTTCCTCTAACATATTATGAGATAGAGAAAAGAATTTACCAGACTAAACTTAAAGAAAAATCCAGACAAATACCGTTTAAAGAAGAGTTGAAAAAGTTTTTAGCTAATCCTGTTCATCTGACTTCAAAAGAACTATCCAGACTTAAACTAACATTACTTTTCTGCGACTGGCTTACACCTATAACAGTACTCGACCTGGAAAATGAATATTTTGTCAGGAGTGGTTTTATATCTCAAACAGCAGGCGAGCTTGCCTGGCTTTTAGATTCGTCTGCTGCAATTGCCCGGATTTCAGATGCCGGGACGAATTTAGAAAAAAACTTAAAAGAGCTATCCCTACAGGTCCTGTTCGGGATCGATAAAGATATGGTTGAGCTGGCTAAATTGAAACTTCCTGGTCTGGGAAGGGATTATCTATGGAAGCTATCCCGTAAAGGGATTAACTCAAAAAAACGGATCGAAGAGATGGATATTGAAGAGTTAAAAAAGATAATCCCAGAAAAGATTGCCTTAAGATTAAAAGAGGTGATAAAGTTAATCGAAAAAGACCATAAAGGTAGGGGCTTATTGCAATACACCCCTACTTCTGATGTCCGGAGAAAAGGATTCTTCATAAGCAGGCTGGTTCTGGATGGAAGTCTGATAAAAGGGAAATATACAGTAATTATTAATGGTAGAAGAATTCTGCTCAGCTGTAAGAGTTTTAAATATCTGTTCAAATTAGTCTGGGCAATATATAATAAAGAAGGGGGCTGGATACATAAATTAGATTTAGAGGAAGGAGAAAATCAGGGGAAATATATTTATCGGCTGAAAAAAGAGCTTTCCGATTCCGAAAAACTTCTCATTGAGAATAACAGGGTTGGATGTTACAGGTTAAATTTGAAAAAAGAGCAGATTCAACTGAATCTAAAGGCACTTGAAAATTTTCAGGATTTCGAGATAGAACAGTTACTTAATGAATTAAAACCAATTGACTCTATTTCATTGATATAAAATTAATTGCAGAGCCATCTTAAATTAATACTTTAAGTAGAATTACTATATATATTTAGATTTTAATTGACAACTTAAGCTGAGTTCCATTATTTTCTGCCAGGCTCAGAATATAATATGCAGAAAAAACAGATTCTTATCATAGGGTTGGTTTTAATCGGTGTAGTAGTCTTATACTTAGTTCTTAAGGTTTCAGAGAAAAAGAAAGAGGATTCAAGAGCAGTTTTTCAGACGGAGATAATAGTCAGTCTAAAAGAAGGTTATAGCGTTAAGGATACCATTTTCGAGAGCCTGGATGGTGTAAACCAGCAGGTAGTGGCTCTTATCCATTGGGAATCAAAAGATGGTTTTGACCAGCAGGATAGTTTGGCAGTCTTTGAATCAAAGGGTGGAAAATTAGCGGAAATATTTAACTCGACTGACTGGGTTTTTGAGCTGGGAAATGGTTTTAACGGGGATTATTTTAGAGCAGAGGATATTAATAAAGATAATCTTAAAGAATTTGTGATTACCCGCTCCCAGGGAGGGAACTGCTGGACCTGCTCATCTTTGAGAGTTTTTCAGGTTAAAGATCATAAAGTTATTGAGTTTCTGTCGAATCTTCCAGAAACTCAGGTTATTTACGGGATAATGGATCTGAATAAGGACGGCATAAAGGAGCTTATAATTCTGGATGCTGAATGGGAAGCAAACAGGTACCTGGATCTCTGCCATGCCTGTTCGCCCGCTGTGGATATAATCTATGCCTGGCGAATGAATAAATATGTAGAGTCGTCAATTGAATTTCCCTTTTATTATGATGAAAAAATAAGAGAATATGAGAATGAAATAAGAAAGATGGACTTAACCGAACAGCCTCCGGATTATTACACAGGGAGGGTAATTTCCATCTTTCTGAACTATCTAAAAAAAGGTGATAAGAAAGAAGGGTGGAATGTTCTTCGAAAATATCTGACGGATGACCAATTGAATAATAGAGTTTCCCGGGGTAGAGAACTGGCAGATGATGTTTTAAGAGAGATACAACGAAGACATTTCGCAAAACCATAAAGAAACAAGGAGGAAAAAATGGAGCCGTATAAAAATTTCTTCAGGCACTGGGGTAATGTACATAATATCACGACTAAGGTTATGAAACTCTTTCCAGAGGATAAAAAGGATTTTAAGCCTGCAGAACCGATGATGACAGCTATGGAGCTTATGAAGCATATTGCCACTGTGGAGAAAACCTTCCTGGAGAGCTGTAAAAAAGGTTCAATCGAGTATGACGATTTTGGAAAATACGGGAAAATAGATTTTGATGACCTAAAGAGCTTGATTGATTATTTTGAAAAAACACATAAAGAGGTCGACGCGTATTATTCCCAGGTGGGGGATAAGGGTATGGAGAAAATAATCAAGACACCCTGGGGTGATTCGCCAGCATTTCATCAGCTCTCCGGTGCCTATGACCACGAATGGCATCACCGGGGACAGCTTTATGTTTATTCAAGGCTTTTAGGGATTGAGCCGCCTTTTGTATTTGATTATCCACAGTAATATAAAAAAAGTAAAATGTAAGATTGAAAATTACTACCTCACCCAGCCCTCTACTTACAGAGGAGAGGGGAGAGGATTTGTAGAGACGCATAGAATGCGTCTCTTTTTTTTCCCAAGAAGACAGTTGACAAATAAGTTTAATTTACTATTTTAGCTCACAAAGTAATTCTTTAATCAGAGATAAGGAGGATATTTTGAAGGAATTTAAAACCGAACAGATTAGAAATATAGGAGTGGTAGCGCATGGGGGTGCAGGTAAGACCTCCCTGGTGGAGGCAATGGCTTTTACTGCAGGGCTGACCAACCGCATCGGGAGTGTAGATGAGGGGAATACGATTTCAGATTTTAATGATGATGAGATATCTCGAAAGATTTCGATTTCCACCTCGCTTTTACAGTTTGAGTGGAAGAATAACAAGTTCAATCTGGTGGATATGCCTGGTTATGCAGATTTCGTAGGAGAGATATTATCCGGTTTAAGGGTAACCGAAACCGCCCTGATTCTGGTTTCTGCCATCTCAGGAGTAGAGGTGGGAACAGAACAGGTCTGGTCAATCGCCGAAAAATACGGTATCTCCAGAGCTTTTTACATCAACAAACTGGATAAAGAACATGCGGAGTTTGAAAAAATTATCACGGATTTACAGAAAAGACATAGCCATAATGCTGTTCCGGTTCAAATGCCCATTGGTGTAGGATTGAATTTCAAAGGGATAATAGATCTGATAAAGATGAAAGTCTACCTGTTCGAGGGTAAAGAGGCTAAGGAAGGTAAAATCCCTCAGGAGCTGGAGGAAAAAGCTAAAAATGCCAGGGAGAAGCTGGTTGAAATTGTGGCGGAAGCGGATGATAGTCTTCTGGAGAAATTTTTCGATAAAGGGGCATTGACAGAAGAGGAGTTTAACACCGGCTTACGACAGGGAATTGCCGCTCATAAGATTTTTCCCATCTTCTGCGGTTCCGCTACGAATAACTGGGGAGTAAAATATCTTTTAGATCATATCGGGGATTTCTTTCCGGCACCGTCTGATTTCAAAGAGATTAAAGGTAAGAAGCCTGATTCGGATAAAGAGAATATTTTGAAGATATCATCTGATGGTCCACTGGCATCAATGGTTTTTAAAACCGTATCTGAACCACATGTTGGCGAGCTGTCTTTCCTGAAAGTATTCTCGGGAAAGTTAAAAACAGGAGATGATGTTTTCAATTCGAGTACCAATTCAACGGAACGAATAGGTCAGATTTATTCTATGAACGGAAGGGACAGAAGAGAAACCGGATTTATCATAGCGGGGGATGTAGGAGCACTGGTTAAACTTAAAAATACTCATACCGGCGATACGCTGTGTGACAAAAAGGATACGATTGTGCTTCAAAAAGTCGAATTCCCTACTCCGGTGATTAACTTAGCCATCAGACCCAAATCCAAAGGAGATGAAGAGAAGATCGCCAATGGTTTTTCCAAACTGCACGAAGAGGACCCTACTTTCATTATGGAAGTGGATGCGGATATAAAGCAGACTATTATCTACGGTCAGGGAGAACTTCATTTAGAGATAATCGTGGACAGGTTGAAAAGAAAATTCGGAGTCGAGGCAGAAATTGAGAAACCCAGAATCCCGTTCAGGGAGACGATCAAAGCCAGGGTTGAGGCTCAGGGTAAATATAAAAGACAGTCCGGGGGAAGGGGCCAGTATGGTGATTGCTGGCTGAGATTAGAGCCCCTGGGAAGAGGCGAGGGATTTCAGTTTGTGAATGAAATCGTAGGTGGAGCCATCCCCTCCAAGTACGTACCGGCAGTGGAAAAAGGTGTGGTAGAAGCTATGAATGAGGGGGTAGTAGCAGGTTATAAGACAGTGGATTTGAAAGTTACAATTTATGATGGAACTTATCACGAGGTCGATTCCTCGGACATGGCTTTTAAAATCGCCGGTTCCATGGGGTTTAAAAAAGCCGCTATTGAGGCAAAGCCAGTGCTGCTCGAGCCGATATATATAGTAGAGGTAACTGTTCCAGAGGAGTTTATGGGTGACGTGATGGGAGACCTGTCTTCCCGCCGAGGAAGGATTTTGGGAATGGAAAGCGATGGAAGGTTCCAGAAGATAAAAGCCCAGGTACCCTTAGCTGAATTATATAGATACTCAACCACACTGCGCTCATTAACACAGGGCAGGGGGCTTCATTCCCGTTCTTTTTCACATTACGAGGAAGTGCCCAGAGAAATCACGGATAAAATAATCAAGGAAGTACAAGCAGCCAAGGAAAAGGAACAGAAATAATAAAAAATAAAATAAATCATAAATACAACCAGTGGGGTGTATCAACTATGCAAATGCAAGCATTATCACATAGGAGGTGCTCCTGAAAATCTGGCAGGTGTAACGTAAAAATAAAAACTGACAAAAAAAGCTTGACAAACATATAATGGAAATGTTATTAGATTCCGAAATATTAAACAGTTACTTTAACAAGGAGGTGAATGCTGATAAAATTGTGAGTTGATTTAGAAAACCAGATAACAAACCTTTAAAACGAGGAAGGGATATGAAAAAGGTTATAGGATTAACCGTAGTGTTAATGGTATTCTTTTTAGCAGCGAATGTTCAGGCAGTGGACCTGAAGGGAAAATTTGCCTTAAGCGGTGCCGGTGGTCTGGCTATGCCCATGGGAGATTTTAACGATTTTTACAAGATGGGTTTTGGTGGTGGAGTTGAAGCTGAATATTTTGTTTTGTCTCAGCTTTCCGCAGGGGGTAATTTCACCTATAATATGTTCTCTCTGGATGATGAATTCGCAGAAGATTCTGACGATGAGAAGTACAAGATTATGACCTTTGGAGCGTTTGGAAAGTATATTTTTATCACCGAAGGGAAATTCCTCCCTTATGGTAAATTTGGTTTCAATTTCAATACTCCTAAATTTGCAGACGAAACCGGAGATACCAAAATGGGAATCAGCATAGGTGGGGGTGGAATGTATATGGCAAGCGAAATGGTCGGAGTGGGTGCAGAAGTAATGTTCCATAGCATCTTCACCGAGGGCAGCTCGACCCAGTATTTAACCTTTTATGGGAAAATATCGGTTTTTCTTGGAGCGAAATAAGAGACAACAGGTCAGCAAAGCCCCGATACAAATCGGGGCTTTTTTATTACAGTAAAAATTTGCTGTCTTATATTCTTGAATATTCTCTGGTCAGAAATAGAGAAATCCTAAAAAATCACTTGACAGTTATAAATCAAAGTTTTATTAATCTGCCATAGCTAATTTTAACTTTTAGAAAGGAGGTGGAACTCAAGAAAAGTATAGTTAATTAAAAACCAATAACGTAACTTAACAAGAGAGGGAGGAGTTATGAAAAAAGTTTTAATAGTTTTAGTGTCACTGTTCTTTTTGGTATTATCTTCAAATTTATTCGCACAGATGAAAACAGAAAAAGGAAGGATTGAGTTAGGAGGAAGTGCTGGTTTTTATACTTCTTCAGTTTCTTATGATGGAGAACATCAGTTTTCTGAAACGGAGTTCAGCTTTTATCCGAGAATGGGCTTTTTTATTATAGATAAGTTTGAAATTGAACCTCAGCTGGTTTTTAAGACATATAGTTTTAACCCAGAGGGAGGTGAATCAGGTACTGTATCACACTTTGGAGGTATTTTCAGCTTGAGTTATAATTTCGAAGGAAACGGCAGTATGGTTCCTTTTGTTTTCGCGGGAATTGGAGTTCTAACTAACTCAATAACAGACGAAGAAGACATAAAAGCAAGTTTAATCCTGCCTGAGGTGGGAGTTGGATTGAAAGCATTCTTTAATAATAATTGGGCCTTCCGTTCAGAAGCGTTTTTTAATCATATGACCAATGGAGGACGGTTAGGATTTGGATACACAGGGTTAGAGGATTTGAAGAACAATACTTTTGGATTCAGATTAGGTTTCTCTGTTTTCCCAAAGTAGTTTGTTGATTACCTCATGAGAAAATGCTGGATAGTTTTTAGAGCCAGCATTTTTTATTTTATTATAGCTGAAGTCTTCGCCTTCTAAGAAAGAAGAATGAAGTCACAAGTTCTTGACGATCCATTATGTCCTTCTTAACTCGACATTGAAAGGTTGTAAAGCGTATTGCGATACACCCATACAGTTTTTTATTAGGGGCTTTTTTTGCAGTAAAAATTTACTGTCTTATATTCTTGAATATTCTCTGGTTAGAAATAGTGAAATCTTAATAAAAGACTTGACAGAAGGAAACAAAAGATTTAATTGATTACCAAAATAACTTTTAACCTGGTTAGAAGGAGGTGTATCTCAACAAAAACCTGGTAGTTTTAGTAACCTTCAACATTTTTTAAGGGATAAAATATGAAGAAAACGTATGTGCTGATTATAGTTGTTATGGTTATATCATTTCTCGCTTTGAACGCCAATGCCTTTGATGGTAAGAGAAAAGGTTTCATTTTAGGGGGTGGGATTGGACCAGGGGTTACCTTATTGAAATCGACTGTGTCATACTCTAGCTGGTTTGATGAGCATGAGTACAGCGAGTCATCGGACTGGGAGAGCAAATTTGGGCTTATAACTAATTTCAAGATAGGATATGCACCTTCTGATCATGTTGAAATATACTTCACGGTGAAAGATTCCTGGTATGGAAGCACAATTTACTGGGGGGGGCTGGAAAGTGAAGATGTAGTTATGGCGAGCGGTTTCTGGGGTCCGGGAGTAACTTATTATTTCAAACCGGAAGCACCTTCTTATTTTATAACTGGTGGGTTTGGATTGTCAACCTTGTCCCTTCCATTCGAATCTGACGCCGAGATCAAGTTTGGCGGTGGTGTGTTCGCAGGAGCGGGATACGAATTCGCACGTCATTATAGTGTTGAATTGGATTTAATGTGGGGTAAAGTCAGCAATTTTGCTTTGTTTGGGATTGACGAAGATACTAGTGTATTGACTGTAGCGCTTACATTTAATGCTTTAGCATTCTAAGCGATAGGAAATCTGGGATATTAAGGTTGTTTGGTTGGTTCGGGAATTATATTTCCCGAACCAATTTAATTTAAGGGTTAGCTCACAGATTTCTATTGCCTTTTTGGATGGATTCTATTAAATATAAAAAGAAATAGATTCTCTGAAATCCAGGAAACGGATACGTAGAAGAAGAAAGAAAAAGGAGGATTAGAAATATGTCCGGTCATTCGAAATGGGCAACCATAAAAAGAAAAAAAGAAAAAACTGATGCAGAAAGAGGAAAGGTATTCACCAAGCTAATCAAGGAGCTAACCATAGCAGCCAGGCATGGTGGGGGTGATCCCGATGGAAATCCCAGACTGCGGTCAGCGATTCTGGCAGCCAAGAATGCTAATATGCCGGCAACCAATATCGAAAGGGCAATCAAGAAGGGAACCGGCGAGCTTCCCGGTGTATCCTATGAAGAGGTTAACTATGAAGGGTATGGGCCGGGAGGGGTAGCGATTCTGGTTGAGGTCACCACTGACAATAAAAACCGCACTGTTTCCGAGATAAGAAATATATTTTCCAAAAATGGCGGTAATTTAGGTGAGGTTGGATGCGTAGGCTGGATGTTCGAGAAAAGAGGACTGTTAAATGTCGACAGAAAACAGATAGAAGAAGACAAGCTCCTGGAGATGGTTCTGGATGCCGGGGCTATTGATATGAGGTCCGAGGAAGATTATTATGAGATTGTAACCCCATATAATCTTTTTGAGGAAGTTAAACAGGCGGTGGAAAAGAATAAGGTGAGTTATTCCAATGCAGAGTTAACCATGCTGCCTCAGACTACAGTAAAATTGGAAGGCAAAGAAGCCGAGCAGATGATTAAGTTAATGCAGTCACTGGAAGAACATGACGATGTGCTGAAGGTTTATGCCAACTTCGATATTGCTGAAGATATAATGGAGAGGATAAGCGCTCAACTTTAAAAAGGCAAAACAACTTTGACCAACAGTAATTTAATTATACTGGGAATAGACCCGGGAAGTACTGTTACCGGTTATGGAATAATAAAAGAAAATCAACAAAAAACGACTCTGGTTGAGTACGGGGTAATAAAAGTTTCACCCAGGAAACCTTTACCTGAGAGATTACAGGATATTTTCTCCGGTTTAAATGATATCATTGAAAAGATAAAACCTCACCAGATCGCAGTGGAGAAGGCGTTTTACAGCAAAAACGCAAAATCAGCCCTGGTGATGGGTGAGATAAGAGGCATTGCCTTGCTTTCTGGTGCACAGGCAAAAATCCCTCTGGCAGAATATTCTCCCAGAGAGATTAAATTTTCTATTGTTGGAACGGGAGCTGCCTCCAAAGCGCAGGTGCAGTATATGGTTAAAAATATATTAAACCTGAGAACATTACCTGAACCTGAAGATGCCTCTGATGCTTTAGCTATAGCATTATGTCATCTGGGTAAGTTAAAGACTAAAAAGCGGTTAAAGAGTCTGGAGACGAAGAGTTGATAGCTCATTTAGAAGGTATTTTAGTAGAGAAAAATCCCACCCAGTTGATCCTGGAGGTAAACGGAGTGGGATATTGTGTTAATATACCCATCTCTACATATGAAAGAATCGGCGAGCCGGGTTCCAGGGTCAAAATAATCACCTATCAATATGTACGTGAAGATTGCCTGCAGCTTTATGGATTTTTCACTCCGGAGGAGAAATCTCTTTTCGAGATTTTGATTTCCGTAAATGGAGTGGGTCCTAAAACGGGTCTAGGGATTTTATCTTTTATATCAGTAGGGGATTTTCAAAGAGCGATAGTTGAGGAGGAGTTAGATTTCCTTAGAAATATTCCAGGGATAGGTAAAAAAACCGCCCAGAGACTGGTGGTAGAGTTAAAAGAGAAATTAGGAAAGTTGGAATTCAAAAAGGATATGAAGCTCAAGTCAAAAGAGCAAGCAGAGGCAGGAGTTATTCAGGAAGCGATTCTAGCATTAATCTCTTTAGGTTATAATCGTTTCGAGGCTAAGAAGATCATAGAGAAAGGAAAAGAAGGGATAAAAGGGAAATTAACAGTTGAGGAACTTATTAAAAGAGCCTTAAGGTAGTAAACAGGGGGTAGAGTGCCCTGTATGCTACATATTATCCAATAACAAATATGGCAGAAAGAATTACATCTCCTCAGGTGCTTTCAGAAGAGATAGAACTTGACTTAACCTTACGTCCTACCCGGTTTGACGAATTCGTAGGACAGGATAAAGTGAAAGAAAACCTGAAGATATTTATTCAGGCAGCCAAGGAAAGAAAAGAAGCCTTGGAACATACTTTATTTTACGGACCTCCCGGTCTGGGAAAAACAACCTTAGCTTTTATTATAGGTAAGGAGATGGGAGTTAACGTTAAATCTACATCCGGTCCTATAATGGAAAGGCCAGCTGATTTAGCCGGGATTCTTACAAATCTCCAGAAAGATGACGTGTTATTTATAGATGAGATTCACCGTCTCAGTCACGTGGTTGAAGAATATCTCTACCCGGCTATGGAGGATTTTACTTTGGATATAATGATAGAAAAGGGGCCCTCTGCCAGGTCAGTGAAGATAAACCTGAACCATTTCACACTTATTGGTGCCACTACACGGGCTGGTCTTTTAACCTCTCCTTTAAGGTCAAGGTTCGGCGTAGTCAGCCGGCTTGATTTTTATCCCCCGGAGGATTTATATAAGATCGTCCAGCGTTCGGCCAAGATATTGAATGTTTTTATCACAGATGAAGGAGCACTGGAGATCGCAAGAAGAGCAAGAGGGACTCCCCGGGTAGCTAACAGGCTCCTGAGAAGGGTCAGGGATTTTGCTCAGGTTAAAGCTAAGGGGAAAATTGACCGCAAAGTAGCAATTGAGGCTTTAAAGATGCTGGATGTGGATGAGATAGGATTAGATGAGATGGACAAAAGGATTTTAGAGGTGATTATTCAGAAGTTTAAAGGCGGGCCTGTGGGTGTAAATACCATAGCAGTAGCAGTAGGGGAAGAAGAGGATACGATAGAGGAGATCTATGAGCCTTTTTTGATCCAAGAGGGTTTATTAGCCCGAACACCCAGAGGAAGAATAGCCACTGATTTAGCTTATCAACATCTGGAGATCAAAAAGGAATCGAAAGATCAGGGTGAGCTCTTTTAAGTATGGAGATTTTAATTCATATCTGCTGCGGTCCCTGTCTGACTTACCCTTTAAAAAGACTAACCGAGAAAGGTCATACTCTCACCGGTTTCTGGTATAACCCCAATATCCATCCCTACACTGAATATCAAAATAGATTAGAGGCGGCAAGATATCTGGAGTGGTCAAAAGTTTTTCCTATGATTTATGAGGATTTCTATGATTTAGAGGGATTCCTTAAAGAAATACTGCCACATTTAGAGGACCGCTGCAGGTTTTGTTATCAGTTGAGACTGGGGAGAACTGCCCGGGTAGCAAGAGAAAAGGGGTTTGAAGCTTTTTCCACTACCCTTCTGGTTAGCCCGACACAGAAACATGAGATTATAAATGAGATCGGAGAAAAGCTGGCTGAGGAATATAAGATTAAGTTCTTCTACGAGGATTTAAGACCGGGATATTATGAAGGCAAGAATCTGGCGAAGGAGATGAATCTATACCGGCAGAAATACTGCGGGTGTATTTTCAGCGAGAAGGAAAGATATTATAAAGAAAGCTCAAATGCTCAAAAGCTCAAAGGATAAATGAGTTAATTACGCAGGGGTGGAGCTTGTCTCCACCCGTTCTTCAAGTAAATTTTTAAGTTCAAGTAGATTCCAAAGTTCAAGGGAGAGATGTTTGCTCATTTAAGCAAGGTGATAATTTTATTCGGCGTGGTTTTGATTCTTCTGGGTGGAGTTATGTATCTTTTCGGGAGATTACCCTTCCTGGGCAAACTGCCCGGTGATATTCATATCCAGAAGAATAATTTCTCCTTTTATTTTCCCTTAGCCTCCTCCATTTTAATTAGCCTTATTCTTTCCTTGCTTTTTATTCTAATTAATATATTTTTCAGGAAGTAGAAAAATCGACCCACGTTGGGGGCAACGTGGGTTTACTGGTTGAGGATAAACATGGCCGTCGGATCCCCTGACCCGAGGGTAAACTTGCCAGATCAGTCCCGCCTTTGGCGGGATGGTAAACACAGAAAGAACACATGAATTTGCCCAATGAATTGGGCGACTACAATATATGAAATTAACTGATTTTGATTTTAAATTACCCAGGGAGCTAATTGCTAAATATCCTTTAGAAAGAAGGGATTCTTCCAGACTTCTGGTTCTTCATCGCAGAAATGGGATTTTGGAGCATAAGAAGTTCTTTGAGGTTATAGATTATTTAAATCCGGAAGATGTAATGGTGATTAACCAAACTAAGGTTTTCCCGGCAAGGCTGTTTGGAATTAATCAGAAAAATGGAGCTAATTCCGAAGTATTTTTACTGAGAAACATAGAGGATAAAATCTGGGAGGTGTTGCTCAAACCGAGGAAGAAAATTCCTGTTAGCTCAACTATCGTTTTTAATAATGGGAAATTATACTGCGAGATATTAGACTCAAACCATTCGGGGGCAACTTTAGCCCGATTCGATTATGCAGGAGAACTTATTGATCTTCTGGAGGAAATAGGGAATACACCACTTCCTCCTTATATTAAGCGGAAAGCCGACTTAAAGGATAAAGATAGATACCAGACCGTATATGCCAGAGATATTGGTGCGGTTGCTGCTCCTACTGCAGGATTACATTTTACAAAAAACCTTCTGGAGAAAATAAAGGAAAAAGGCGTGGACATCATACCGATCACAATGCATATAGGCTGGGGGACTTTCAGACCTGTGAGAGCCTTAAATATAGAAGAGCATAAGATGGAGGAGGAGTATTTCGAAATAAGCAGAGAATCGGTTGAGAGGATTAATTCAGTTAAAAAAAATAGAGGAAGGGTTTTTGCGGTTGGCACGTCGGTGGTAAGGACGCTGGAGACTATGGCTGAGAGTAAAGGCAAAATCTGTAAAGGATGGACTGATAAGTTCATCTATCCGTCTTATGATTTCAAAATGGTGGATGGGCTGATTACAAATTTTCATCTACCCAAATCAACTCTTTTTCTTCTGGTCTCTGCTTTTGCAGGGAAGGAACTTATATTAAAAGCCTATCAGGAGGCTATAAAGAATGGATACAGATTTTACAGCTATGGGGATGCGATGTTGATTTTATAAATTTTAATTTTCTCAGGATTAGATATGAAGGCAAGAGCAATCATAGTAGCCGCGGGAAAAGGGGAAAGAATAGGTGGAAATGTACCCAAGCAGTTCATTGAGATAAAAAAGAAACCTATCCTTGCCTATACTATTGAGAGATTTGAAAGATGTGAGCAGATTGATGAAATAGTCTTAGTAGTCCCGGAAGATTATATGTCCTTTTGCTCCTACCGGGTGGTGGACGTTTGTGATTTTGTGAAAGTGAAAAAGATTATTGGAGGAGGTAAAGAAAGACAGGATTCGGTTTATAAAGGGCTATCAGCACTGCCTGTAGATACGGATATGGTTTTGATTCATGATGGGGTTAGACCTTTCATTTCTATACAAAAGCTCAGAAAGTTAATAGGGTTGTGCGAGAAAGAAAAAGCTGTTATTCTTGCTCAACCGATAAAGGAGACGGTCAAAAGGGTAGAAGATCATAATGTGATAACAACCTTAGATCGTGAGAAGCTCTGGATAGCACAGACTCCTCAGGTTTTTGAATATAAGTTAATTTTAAAAGCATATAAAAAAGCTTTGGAAGATGGTTTTATCGGAACTGATGATTCCTCCCTGGTGGAAAGGTTAGGATTTAAGGTGAAGGTTTTGGAGGGGGAATACGGGAATATAAAAATTACTACTGCTGATGATTTGATATTGGCAGAGAGGATAATAGAGAGATTGGATTCATAAAAAAGATGAGGAAAAGGAGTGGATACAGGGGAGGTTAAAACTTGAAAATCAAAGGTGTTAAAGATGGTCAAAATAGGTTTTGGATATGATGCTCACAGGTTAGTTAGGGGTAGGGACTTGATTCTGGGAGGAGTCAAAATTCCTTATAAAAAGGGGCTTCTGGGTTATTCGGATGCGGATGTTCTTTCTCATTCGATAGGTAATGCTATCTTAGGAGCTCTTTCCTTAGGTGATTTAGGTAAACATTTTCCTTCGACTGATAAAAAGTATAATAATATTTCAAGTTTAAAGCTTTTATCATTAATAAAAAAGAAAATTAAGCAAGCAGAGATTTTGCATATAGATTCGATGATTGTAGCTGAGGAGCCAAAAATGGCTAAGTATATTGATAAGATGAGAAAAAATATCGCTGATTCATTAGGCATATCAAAGGACAGGGTATCGATTAAAGCCACTACTACTGAGGGAATGGGGTTTACTGGAAGAAAAGAGGGGATTTCTGCTTATGCGGTAGCACTGATACAGAAAGGTGGCAGGTAAGCAATAGGTAGTAGGTAATAGGTAATAGGTGGTAGGTGATGGAAGAGTTCTTTAATGATAGGTCAATTGAGGTTCTAAGATTTATTTCTGAGCATGGTGTCGTGTGGATTTATATTTTTCTCTTCTTCAGCTCGGTTTTAGAAACATTTTTTCCTCCTTATCCTGGAGATACGGTTACCTTAATGGGTGGATATTTAGCTTCCAGCGGAGTTTTGAGTTTACCTTTGGCCTTCTTATTCCCTTCGGCAGGCAGTCTATGCGGTGCCTTGGCCTTGTATTATCTTGGAATGAAAAAAGGAAGAAAGCTATTTCAAAACGATAGAGGGAGGATATTGAATATCGCTCAGCTTAACAGGATAGAAAACTGGTTCGGGAAATACGGAGTGAAAGTTATTCTGGCGAGCAGGTTCATAAGCGGGGTGCGCTCAGGTATTGCAGTAGCTGCCGGTTTGGGTAAAATAGAGTTCTGGAAAATGGGTGTATATAGTCTTATAAGTATATTAGCCTGGAATGGTATAATAATCAGCTTATCTGTTTTCTTACAGCAGAACTGGCAGAGGGTTTACAAATTTTTGAGTTTGTATAATCGTTTTATTTTAATTATAGTAATCATTGTTTTTGTTCTCTGGCTTATCTGGCTCTGGAGGAAAAAGTCCAACAAAACATTTTGACAGGATTACAAAATGAAAATCATAGTCTTAATGGGCGGGACTTCCGAGGAAAGGGATGTATCTATAGTATCAGGAGAATCTATTGTTCAGGGATTAAGGGAAAAGGGGCATCAGGTCCTGGCAATTGATACTGCAAAAGGGTATAAATTACCTGAAAATCAAAAAAAGTTCTTGTCTGAAGGCATCAAAACCGAACCACCGGATGTAAAGGCTTTACAGCACGAAGGGAAAAGATTAGCTTTAAAAACTATCGAGTCTTTTAATCTATCAGAAGCGGATGTGGTTTTCCTCGCATTGCATGGCGGACAGGGAGAGGACGGTACGATCCAGGCGCTATTAGAACTTAGCGGTATACCATATACCGGTTCAGGTGTTTTAGCCAGTGCACTGGCTATGAACAAAGCCATGTCTAAAAAAGTATTTGAAAGAGAAGGTATTTTGACTCCCCAATGGTTTACTCTGGAAAGCTCGAATTACATGGATATATCGTTGATTATCGATAAGGTTAAAAAAACTGTAAACTTCCCGGTAGCAGTCAAACCTAATGAACAGGGTTCTTCTGTGGGTTTAACTGTAGTTGAGGAAGAGAAAAATCTGGGAAAGGCAATAGAAGAAGCAAAAATGTATTCGGAGAAAATACTCTTCGAAAAATACATACCTGGCAGAGAGTTAACCGTGGGGATTTTAGGTGATATCCCCTTACCGGTGATAGAAATTGTTCCAGAGCACGGGATTTATGATTATGAATGTAAATATACTAAAGGTAAAAGCCAGTATGTATGCCCGGCTGAACTTTCAAATGAGAAAACCATAGAGATTCAAGAAACAGGGCTAAGAGCTTTTAAGGCTTTAGGATGTGAGGGTTTTGCCAGAGTAGACTTTCGGTATGGAATTGACGATAAATTCTATTGTCTGGAAGTGAATACCATTCCAGGGATGACTGCTACGAGTTTAGTTCCGAAAGCAGCCAGGGCTTTGGGTATTGAATTCCCCGAGTTAGTAGAGAGGATAGCTAAATTAGCAGTTCGAAAGTTCAAGGGTTCAAAAGTTTAAAAATTCAAGAAATTTATGAAAAAGCTTAAAGGGATAATTTTTGATATGGGAAGCACCTTGATTGAGTTTGAGAACTCAACCTGGAAAGTCTTAGGCGAAAGGTCTGCTCAAAGAAGTTACAATTTTCTGAAAGATAAAGGCTTAATAAAATTAGATTTTAATATTTATTCTGCCCTGCTTCAGAATTTGTTCTCCTCTGCTTTCGAACTGTCCGAACAAACCTTAGAAGAGTTCAGGTTTGAGGATCTGGCCAAGGATTTCTTCAAAAAGCTGAATCTGAGTTTGCAGGATGGAGATTATACCGGGTTTTTAAAAGCTTATTACCAGCCGATAACTGAACAGGTTACCCTGATCGAAGGGGCAATAGAGGTATTAAGTTATTTTAAAGAGAATGGATATAAATTAGGTCTGATCTCCAATACAATTTTCCCGGCAAAATTCCATCTACAGGAACTTAAAAGATATGGACTCTATCCATATTTTGATTTAATCTTGTTTTCATCAGAAGCAGGTTATAAAAAGCCGCATCCTGTTATTTTCAAGCAGGCTCTGGATAATCTAAAGATTGAATCAGGTGAATCTATTTTTATAGGTGATAAGCTAATTGAGGATATTGGTGGCGCTAAGAATATGGGGATGAAAGCTATTTTAAAACTCAAAGAGGGGAGGGATTATTCCTCACCGATTACTCCAGATGGTACAATAATGAATCTTACTGAACTACCAAAAATGGTTAACAGAATAAACCATCAATCTTTCGAAGATAAGGAGAAGATATGAGCTTAAAATTCTACAATACTTTGACCCGCCAGAAGGAGGAATTTACACCGATTGAGCCAGGAAAGGTTAAGATTTACACTTGCGGGTCAACAGTTTATGATTATGCTCATATTGGGAATTTTAGAGCATTTATGATTGCTGACCTGTTGAGAAGATATCTGAAATATAAAGGCTATCAGGTGATACAGGTGTTGAACCTTACAGATGTAGATGATAAAACTATTAAAAGGTCGCAAGAGAAGAAAATGTTGTTGCAGGAGTTCACTAAAAAATACAAAGAGGCTCTTTTTCAAGATATAAGAAGCTTGAATATAGAAACAGTTGAATTATATCCGGAAGCCACTACTCATATAGGGGATATGGTGAATTTGGTCAAAAAGCTTTTGGAAAAAGGACATGCTTACCAGGTTGGAGATTCGGCCTATTTTAAAATTTCCTCATTTCCATCTTACGGTAAGCTTTCTAAAATGAAGATGGAAGGTTTAAAAGCAGGTGCAAGGGTAAAACAGGATCAATACGAGAAAGAAGAGATAGCAGATTTTGTTTTATGGAAGGGTTGGGATGAAAAAGATGGTGAGATTTACTGGGAGACCGAGATTGGCAAGGGTCGTCCAGGCTGGCACATTGAATGTTCAGCTATGAGTATGAAATATCTGGGTAAGCATTTCGATATTCATCTGGGTGGAGTTGATTTGATCTTTCCCCATCATGAAAATGAAATTGCTCAGAGCGAAGCAGCTTCTGTGA
>JAOUFL010000190.1 GCA_029858245.1 Candidatus Zixiibacteriota bacterium | reverse complement strand
GCTTACCAGTAGTTACACCTTCTCTGGAGCTGAGGAATTTACCTACAATCTCAAAAATTTAAAAAGAGGTACTATAATAGGTGAGACCACCGGTGGCGGGGCTAACTGGTGGGAGTATAAAATCTTCAAGAATCTGAATGTCGGTATGGCCCTGCCTTTAGCCAGAGCAATCAATCCTATTAGCGGTACCAACTGGGAGGGAACAGGAATAACGCCGGATATTGAAGTTCCACAGGAAAAGGCACTGGATACAGCATATAAAATGGCACTGGAGAAATTATCCAAAAAAACAGAAGATCCTAAAAAACAGACCGAATATAAATGGGCGATCGAGGGGCTTGAAACCAGGTTAAATCCTGTAACTCTGGATGAAAGCAAGCTAAGTATATATGCCGGTCAATACGGTCCCAGGAAAATCTGGCTGGAGGAAGGCGTATTATACTACCAGCGTGGAGAAAAACCCAGATACAGGCTAATACCCATGGGAAACCATATGTTTATGGTAGAGGAGCTGGATTATTTCAGGATTCAGTTTGTGACAGATGAAAAAGGAGACATCACAGAGTTAATCGGCAAATATGATAATGGTTATACTGATAGCCATAAACGAGATAAAAAGAATTAGTTAGATACATAGTATCTATTTATGGACGAAGTCACTTAAAAGATAATATCTTCAAGATAAAATCTATAAGATTCGCCACATTAAATCTTTATTAAGATTGGCAGGTTTTAACTTTTTGCAACCTTAGTAAGGATATTTCGTAATATAATTATGAAACCAAAAAAGAGAGGAGTTTTAATATGATTTGGAAACGTTTATTAGTTACAAGTTTTGTGGTTTTAGCTTTTGTTTTCAGTGGTCAGAGGTCAAGTGCTCAGACCCTGAATGAGATCTTGCAAAAGCATATGGAAGCTCTGGGTGGAGAGAAAGCACTTAAAGCTCTCGGAAATTCTATTGTCGAATATGAAATCATCGTTCCTGGCGGATTAACCGGTACAGATAAATACTATTTCAAATATCCTGATAAATTCAGGTCTGAAACAGATCTTAAAGTAATGAAAATAGTAACTGTCTATGATGGAGAAAAGGGATGGATTCTGGACCCCAATGGCCAGGTTCGGGAATTAGCTGGTATAGAGTTGGAAGATGTCAAAAGCGAGATTTACTTTAATCTTTATGCCTACCTCTTTTCGGAAAGAGCAAAAGGAAAAGTCGAGTACTTGGGTCAGGAAGAGGCTGCCGGTGAAGACTATCATATAGTTCAGGTTACACCTGAGGGGGCTGAACCAGTAAAAATGTTTATCAATCCTGAAACATATTTAATAGATAAAATGATAAGCAAACGAGATATTGAGTTGGTTACCAATTATTTCTACGATTACAGGGATTTTGGAGGAATCAAGTTGGCAACTTCACTTCTCGTCAATACAGGTGATACTGCTTATGACATAAGGGCAAAGTTGATCAACGTGGAAATCAATCCCGAGTTATCCGTTGATCTTTTTAAAATCCCCCTGCCTCAGGAAAAAGACTACGAGTTTCTATCTGGTAAAAATTTTATCGAAATCCCCTTTGTACTGAACAGTAACCACATTCACATTCCAGTGATTATCGGTAACGCGGAACAACTGAACTTCATACTCGATTCTGGCGCAAGCATACCAGTTTTAGATGTTCAAACCGCTAAAAATCTGGGTCTGGAAAGTGCAGGTAAATTTGAAGGTCGAGGCGTGGGTGAAGCGACTCAGGAAGTTACTTTGATAACCCTCCCGAACATCAGAATAGATGACTTGATAATAGATAGTATTCCGGCTGCAACCATAGACCTAAAGCCTTTAGAAAAATATGAAGGAATGCCGATTCACGGTATTCTGGGTTATGATATCTTTAGTAGATTCGTTGTCAAAATCGACTATGAAAATCAAAGGTTAACTTTATATGAGCCGTCAGGTTTTGAATATGAAGGTGAGGGTGAGAGACTTCCTCTGACACTTGAGAACAACCATCCGCATATTAAGGCAATAGTCGATGGACAATATGAGGGAAATTTCACAATTGACTGTGGTGCAAGAAGCAGTCTCTCGCTTAGTACGCCTTTTGTTAAAAGATATGATTTATTGGAGAAAACTGGAAAAAAGATTGATACGTTTTCAGGAATGGGTATAGGAGGAAAGGTGAGAGGTAAAGTCACCAGAGTAAAAAGCCTGCAGATGGGGAGTTTTCAAATACCTACTCCGGTTACCACCTTAACCTTATCCGAAAAGGGTGGACTTGCTAGCGAGAAAAAAGATGGCAATATCGGAGGAGGTATTCTGAACAGATTCACGGTTATCTTCGATTATCCCAATCAAAACATTATACTGGAACCAAACCGTAATTTTGATTATGAGGACAATTTTGATATGGCTGGTCTCTGGTTGATGAAGGATAATAGCCTAACCCAGGTTGATTTAGTTATTGAGGCTTCTCCTGCAGACAAGGCTGGAATCAAGGAAGGAGACTTAGTTATACAGATTAATGGTCAATCCACAAAGGACCTGCTCCTGCGCGATATCCGTGAAATGTTGAAAACCGGTGAGGGAGAAAAAGTTACTTTGATAATTAAATCAGGCGGTAAGGAAAAAATAATAGAACTAACGTTAGAGAAGTTGATTTAACAAGAATCCAATGTCTTGGTTGATCCTGTATTTGCATAAATCTCAGTCGGAGAGGACCTGATTATCATCAGGAGCTAAATCCGCAGGTAGATAAGGACAGAGTATCTCCTTTCCTTCTTTTCCCTCATCTCAAACTTCACTCTGTCCTTAAGTATTAAAAAAGCCCCGGCTCTCCTTTGAGAACCGGGGCGTCCCTTACACGACCACCACCCTGAATCTAATCCCCTGTTTCCTCCTTCTCCTTCCGTATATCAATAATCTCCAGCTCTTGCTGGAGAATTTTATTCACCACCTTGATGAACCTTTTCAAGCTCAGGCTCTGCAGTTTGTAGGGATGCCAGCAGGGTTTTTCCGTGATCATGCCGATCTCCTTTTTCTTCAATCTGGACATCCTCCCCTCGAGGTTGAGGTTCCTTCCTTATTTAATAATAATAACCATTACTATATACGAGAGAAAAAATTATTTGCTGGTCATCCGGCAATCAAAACAGGTCCCGCGGAATTCCACCTCGACTTCCTCCACCCTGAATTTCCTTAACTTTTTTGTCTTAGCCAGTATCTCTTCATTCACATCCAGAAAAAAATCGAATATCCTCCCGCATCTTTTGCAGACGAAATGCTGATGAGGTTTGATATTCCCCTCATAATGCTCTAACTGAGTTCCGAAGGTGAATTTCTTTATTTCACCTTTCTGACACAGGTGGTTCAAATTACGATATACTGTTCCCAGGCTCAACCGGGATATTTTCCTCTTTGCCTGTTTATGAATCCACTCGGCTACCGGATGTGTGTTGGTATTTCTCAAAATCCGGTAGATTTCTTCTTTCTGACGGCTATATCTCTCGGTTTTATTTCCCATTATCTTTTATATATATTTTTTGCCCGAATGAACTCCTCTACCTCCGGGGGAACCAGATATCTGATAGATTTTCCGGATTTGACTTTTTCCCTGATTTCGGTCGAGGAGATATTCAAGCCGCTTATGGGTATCAGCTTAGCTTTTTTAACGTATTCATTGCGCTTATCTATAGTATCAAATCCGGGTCTTATAGCGATGGCAACTTTAACCTCCCTGAAGATCTTATCCGGCTCTTTCCAGCTGGAAAGCTCCTCCAGAACATCCGAGCCCAGAAGCAGATAAAGCTCCTGTTGAGGATAAAGTTTTTTGAGCTCCTTTATGGTATCTATGGTGTAGGACTCACCTTCTCTTTTAATCTCTAAATCACATAATGAGAAATCGGGATTGTCCTGAATCGCTATCTGGGTCATCATCATTCGATCCCTGGCTGGGGAAAGGTAAAATCCCTCCTTATGGGGAGGAGTAGCTGAAGGAACGAAGATCACCTTCTGCAATCCAAGCGTCTCTTTTAGCTCCTGTGCCAGAATCAGGTGACCTGAGTGAACAGGATCGAAGGTGCCGCCCAGAATACCGATTTTCTCTTTTTTGTTTGCATTCATTTTCTAATCTATCTCTTTTACTTCTGTGCCTGTATTTTTTCCTTGTCGATTTTTCCTAATCTGTTTCTGGCTTTACCTGCCAGCTTATCTACCGGATATCTTTCCAGGAATTTGCGATACTCCAGTTCAGCCAGGTCATATTTTTTCTGTTTGAAATAGGATTCAGCTATAAGGAAGCTGGCTGGTGCCGAGAATTTCGTATCCGGATATTTATCCAGGACCTCCTGCATATAGATTAGGGTGGCCTCGTACAATCCCATTTTGAAATAAAGCCCGCCATTTTCATACAGCTTTCTGGCAACCTTGGTTCGAGCTTCCAGCAAAATTTCCCCGGCTCTCACCGCATGCTCGCTTTGCGGGTAT
>JAOUFL010000189.1 GCA_029858245.1 Candidatus Zixiibacteriota bacterium | reverse complement strand
AGCCGGACGCGCAGACGTCACTGATACAGATTTTCAAGCAGGTTTGAATCCAGGGGTAAGCCTGAAAGTTTCCAGTAACGTGCAGATATTAGGAGAGCTGCAGTTTGACGACAATTTCGGGTTTATTGGTGGATTAACCTACAGTTTCTATTAATATTTTAATAAATGAGTTCTGGAGAAGCTCTGGTTTTTCTGAATCATTAAACTGCCAGAGCTTTTTAGTTTTGCAAGCTCTTTTTTATTGAAAAGGCAAGTAAAGGAGAATTAAAAAAATTGGACTGGGTTGCAGTTATCATCCTGGGTTTGGTACAAGGGCTGACCGAATTTCTTCCCATCTCCAGTTCGGGTCATTTAGTTTTGACGGAGAGAATTTTAAAGGTTCATTCTGAGAATATATATTTAGAGGTATTTTTACACTTCGGCACTTTTATGGCGGTGGTGATAATTTTCCGTAAGGATATTCGGGGGATTATCCTGGCTCTGTGGGAAGGCATTACCCGGGCAAAAAAATCAAAAGATTCAACCTATTACCTCAAGTTATTTTTAGGTCTTTTAATCGGTACGGTACCAGCCGTAGTGTTAGGACTGTTTTTTAAGGGTTACGTGGAAAGTGCTTTTGATAGTTTTTTATTAACTTCATGGATGCTTATTATTACAGGTCTTTTTCTTTTTATCACCCGATTCTCCAGGGTGAAGAAAGAGACGGTTGGATTATTGGATTCCCTTATAATCGGGCTGGCTCAAGGGCTTGCCTTACTCCCTGGTATCTCCAGGACTGGCTGGACCATAGGGTCCGGGCTTTTAAGGGGAATCACAGGCACCAAAGCAGCCGAGTTTTCTTTTCTCTTATCTTTACCAGCAGTCTTCGGTGCCTCAGTCTTAAAACTAAAAGAAAGTCTGGATAAGAGTTTATCCTTTGATACTATGGCACTTTATTTTTGTGGAGCTTTGATTGCCTTTATAGCAGGTTATATTTCGATTAAGTTCTTGCTGCAGATTTTAAAAAGGGGGAAATTGCAATATTTCGGTTATTACTGTATAATAGTGGGAACGTTGAGTTTAATTTTCTTGTGATAGGGAATGATAGATAAAAGATATAAGATATTGGTAATCAGATTCAGTTCTCTGGGTGATATCATTTTGACCACTCCGGTAGTGGAAGCTTTAAAGGAGGGATACAAAGATTCCGAGATATTCTTTCTTACCAAAAAAAAATACGAAAGACTTTTTGAATCTGATGTCCGGATTGACTCGGTCATATATTTTCAGCCAGAGAATGAAGACAAGGGAATTGCAGGTTTTTTGCGTTTGATAAAACGACTGAATAGGGAAAAATTCGATCTGATAGTCGATTTACATTCCAGCCTGAGAAGTTTTTTTATACGAAATCTGGTTAAAGCGCAGAAAAAACTTCATTATAATAAAAGATTAATTCCACGTCTTTTAATGATTTATTTGAAAAAAAGAGAGGTCATTTCATACCCTACCATCAATTCATATCTAAAAAGCCTGGATAAAATCGGAATAAAAGCAGAAACTGGAATCCCGAGGCTGTATTCTGATAGCGAGGAAAAGCTCTGGTCAAAGAAGTTTCTTTCGGAAATGAATTACAGGAAAGATGAAATCCTGATCGGGATAGCACCTGGCGCTAGATGGGAGACAAAAAGATGGGATAAGGATAAATTCTGTTTTGTGGCTAAAAGTTTGAGTGAGGGTTTACCTGTAAAAATTTTGCTGTTAGGCGATGAAAACGACCATAACTTAATTGAGGATATCAAAGACTATCTCGGTGAGGGAAAAGCAATTCCAGCGATTAATTTACCACTGAATAGGTTGAAACCTCTGATAGAAAAATGTGAACTTTTGATTTCCAACGATTCGGGACCAATGCATCTTGCTTCCGCTCTGGGTGTCCCGATCATAGGTATCTTTGGACCTACCTCCCCCGGCTTGGGTTATGCATCCGGAGGATTAAACGACAAAATCTTATGGGCAGGGGTAGAATGCTCTCCCTGTAGTTTGCACGGAAGCAAGGGATGTGTTAAGGATTCGAGGTTATGTATGGATCACGTAAAACCGGAAGAGGTGATCGAAGCTGCAAAAAGGATAATAAATTCGGACAGGGTTATCTTTTTAGACCGGGATGGGACCTTGACCATTGAAAAAGATTTTGTTTCCAGTATCGAGGAAATTGAGTTTGTTCCCGGAGCAAAAGAAGCCCTGAGAGCACTTCAGGAATTAAACTACAGGTTAATAATAGTTTCCAATCAATCCGGCATAAACAGGGGTCTGATGACAAAAACACAGGTTGAAAAGGTTAATGATTTCATTATGGATGAACTGGAAAAAGAAGGGATAAAAATAGACGGGATTTATTATTGTCCACACCATCCTGATGAAGGTTGTAATTGCCGTAAACCCGGAACTGGGTTGATCGAGAAGGCTTTATCGAAGTACAATCTGAAACTTAAAGATTCCTGGGTTATCGGAGATAAACTAAGCGATGTGATGCTCGGGAAGAACATCAGAGGGAAGTCGATACTGGTTTTGACCGGTTACGGTCGGGATATGCAGCAAAAACTTGAAATAGATTTCATCAAATTCCCCCGGCAGAAACCGGATTACATCGCAGAGGATATCTTAGATGCTGCCACTCACATTAAATCAGAAACTGTTGCAGTATCGAAGAAGCCAAAACCGATTAATATACGTCCGAGGGGAAAATGATCTTTAAAAATCTGGTGGTAGGGGAATTAGAAACTAATTGCTATATATTAGGTGATGATGAAACCCTGGAGGGAATGGTCATTGATCCGGGTGGAGAAATAGATTTGATAGAAAAAGCAATTAAACAATCAAATTTAAGGATAAAATATATCGTGCTCACGCATGGACACGGTGACCATATAGCTGTTCTGGCAGAGTTGAAAAGCAAAACCGGAGCACAGATTTTAATTCACCATCTGGATGCAGAAATGCTTTCTGAACCGGAAAAAAATCTTTCAGCGTTTTCTTATAATCCTGTCTTTGCACCTAAGGGTGACAGGTTGTTAGAAGACAGAGATAAGATAAAAATCGGCAATGTGGAATTAGAGGTATTGCATACTCCGGGACATACCGAAGGCAGTATCTCCCTGGTAACCGGTAAAATTATTTTTACCGGGGATTTGATTTTTTACAACTCCGTAGGCAGAACAGACCTCCCTGGAGGTTCCCTACAAAAACTCTTACGGTCAATTCAGGAAAAGATTCTGGATAAAGAAGATGATATGGTTATATATCCCGGGCACGGACCCTCAACTACCGTAGGAGAAGAAAAATCAAATAATCCTTTTATAAACCTATAAAGGAAGTAAAATAGATGCTGGATAACCTTGACCCAAAATTCGAGCTTTATGACTGTCATGTCCATCCGGATTACTCACTGGACGCCTCAGGCTCAGTTGAAGAATATTGCCAGAAAGCATTACGACTTGGATTAAAAGGATTATGTTTTACCACCCATTATGATACAGGACCCGAAAGGAAGGATGTCGATGCATTTATGAGGGTTAGGGGAAGGGTAACCCCGCTCTCAGGTGAAACATTGAATGTTTATCTTGAAGATATCGAAAAAGCAAAATTTAAATTTGCACCATCAGGGTTAAAAATCTGGGCTGGTTTAGAGGTGGATTATACCCCCCTTAACCAGAGGAAATTAATAGAAGATCTTTCAGAGCTTAAAATAGATTACCAACTGGGAGCTATTCACTGCCTGGAGAATATCGCCATAACCTCATCTGAAGAGGCTTATCAGTATTTTAAAAAAAGGTCTGTCAAAAAGTTATGCGAAGACTATTATACAGCTCTAATCGCAGGAATTCGATCAGGTCTGTTTCAGGCAATGGCCCATTTAGACGGTTTCAAGAAATATGCACTGGATTATTATGGTGAAGAGCTTTTACAGGCAGAGAAAGAATGGATAATTCCTGTTTTAAAGGAATTAAAGGAAAAAGATATCGGGATAGAACTAAATACAGGGTGGTTTAAGAAGGGGAGGAAAAGATTTTTCCCGGATGAAGGGGTTTTGAAATCAACAAAAGAGTTCGGGATTAAAATCGTCGCTACAGGTTCTGATGCTCACCGCATAGAAGATCTGGGACTGGGTCTCCAGGAAGCAGTTTCTTTCATTAATGAAAATAAGCTGATATTCGAACCATTTTATCAATAGCTTTTATCACCTCTAATTTCAAGCATCACCCTACCCCCGGATAATCTTTTTAATGTGAATAATACTTAAAATCTGCCGATAATTTCATTAAAACAGGAGCGCAGATGAAGAAGCAAGATATTATTCTGGATGAAGATTTAATTACAGGTTTGCCTGTTCTCTATCCTACCCTGTGTGAATTGGTAAATCTCTCCCAGCAAGAAGTACCAGATTTAAATAAACTGAAAGAATTATTGTTCTGGGATGCAGGGTTGTGTGTCAAGGCATTAAAGGATATCAATTCACTCTTAAATATTGA
>JAOUFL010000188.1 GCA_029858245.1 Candidatus Zixiibacteriota bacterium | reverse complement strand
AAAAGCCCTAAGAATTCTTTGGTTGGTAAACTTGGTATCTTTTCTTCCTCAAGATTATAACTTTTTCTCTCTATAATGGATTTAACCAGTATATTATCCTTATCCTCCATGGAAAAAGAAAGTTCCATAACTTTAAGGGTCAGTATATTTTCCTCCTCTTCGTAGGAAAGTATCTTTTCCAGCATCTGCTCAAAAGTAAGTTTTTCCTCTTTTATTCGTGACCAGATCCTGAAAGCCTCCTCTTCATCCACCGGCCCCAAACCCATTCTTCCTTCCAGCTTCAGAGTTTTAGGGTTAACCAGAAAAATAAAAGCCCGATTAAAGCCGAATGTCTCCCCTGATGTTACTCCGGTTAAGACAATCCTCAAGCTCTTATCTAAATCCTTCGATTTGAGCAGGGCATCCGAGACTGTCTTCAATAAGGAGAGCTCTTCCAATTTCTTCTTAATGTCCGTATTGATCTTCTCCAGGTGGCTATCATAAGTTCTTACCTGACCCATAAGGGCTTTTAAGGACTCTTCAGCTATTCGGTCAGCAGTCCTTCTCCCGGAAGACCTGGAGGAAAGTTTCTGAAAAAAACTGCACTCCAGACAATTACCCCATTTATTGACCGGAAGAAAAGAAAAATCTATGTTCTCTCCCGAAGCTAATAGATTTATCCAGCAGTTATTTTGTTCTTCTCTGCTTGAGGTAAAACAATTTAACGGATTATCTAAAAAATCATCTTTCATATCCCCCTCACATTGTTATTATAAATATATAATCTTTTTCGGAAAGTTTTGTCAAGAAAATTATATTGACAAATCACCTGTTTAACTTAATTTTATATTTTATGAGGAAAGATAATACAAATATCCTTAAAAGAATTGTCTCCCTTGCTCTAAAAGAGGACCTGGGCAAAGGAGATGTAACCTCTAATCTGATCATCTCTAAGGAACAGAAAGGAGAAGGGGTAATCATCAGCAAGGAGAAGGGTGTGATTGCCGGGTTGGAGTTGGCAAAGATAGTATTCAAGCAGGTTGATCCTGAACTGGCATTTAAATCTTATGTTAAAGATGGTACAGAGGTAAAACTCAACCAGCAGCTATGTTCTGTCAAAGGAAGGGTCAAAAGTATTTTGAGTGCTGAAAGAACCGCACTGAATTTTTTACAGAGACTCTCCGGCATTACAACTTTAACCAGAGAATACATGAAGAAAATCAAAGGGACAAAAGTTAAGATATTAGATACCCGTAAGACCACCCCGGCTTTAAGAACCTTGGAAAAATATGCGGTCAGGGCTGGTGGAGGAGAGAACCATCGCCATGGTCTTTATGATATGATATTGATTAAGGATAACCATATCAAATCAGCCGGAAGTATCTCCTCTGCCATAGAGTTAGCTTTAAAAGGCAAAAAAAGATTCAAAATTGAAATTGAAACCAAAAATCTGAATGAGGTCAGGGAGGTTTTAAACTATAGAATAAACCGCATCATGCTTGACAATTTCAATCTAAAAGATCTAAAAAAAGCTGTAAGGCTTATTCGTTCAAAAGATAAAAAAGTGGAGATAGAAGCCTCTGGCCAGGTTAATCTAAAAAATGTAAAAGATTTTGCCTTATGCGGAATGGATTTTATCTCCATAGGAGCGCTGACGCATTCTGCCAAAGCTATAGATATAAGCCTGATCTTGAAGTAATTCAATGATGATCTCAGAAGGAATTCTAACCTTGCTTAAAAGGGGAAAGAAATCCGCTTCAGGTGGATTGAGTGCTGATCTTCTTTCCTCTTCTCTTAATTACCCTCTTTCTTCCATTTACGACGGAATCGAGGAACTAAGAAAATTTGGTTATGAGATCGAAACCCAGAGAGGTAAAGGTTACAGGCTTATCTCTGTCCCGGATGCCTTTATCCCCTTTGAGATTAATTATAACCTTAAAACCAGAATCCTGGGGAAAATACTATACTCCTACCAGACTTTGAAATCGACCAACGATTTAGCTTTTCGGCTGGCAGAGGAAAAAGCTGTGGAAGGTACTTTAATCCTGGCTGAAAAGCAAACCGCTGGTAAAGGAAGAATGGGTAGAAAGTGGTTCTCCCCTCTGCATAAAGGTATCTGGCTGAGTCTGATCTTAAGACCAAATATACCTCCTGTTAAAGCTCCTGGACTATCCCTATGCACTAGTTTGGCCTTGTTACAGTCGATAAAAGAGAAAACCGGGCTGGAGGCCAGATTAAAATGGCCTAATGATTGCTTAATAGGAAATAAAAAAGTGGCAGGGATACTCCTGGAGCTTTCCGCGGAACTGGATAAGGTGGATTTCGTAATAATCGGAGTGGGAATAAACGTAAATCAGTCACAAAACGATTTTCCTGTGAGTTTGAAAAGAACAGCCACTTCTCTGTTAATTGAATCAGAAAAAAAAATCTCAAGAGTAGAGCTTTTGAAAAGTTTTCTGAAAAATTTAGAAAATATCTATGTCAATTTCAAGTCCTTTGGTCTGAAATATTATCGCGAAGATATCAAAAAATACTCCACCTTATTGGGGAAAAAAGTAAAACTCCAGTATGGTAAAGAGAAATTAAAGGGTATGGTAAAAGATATTGATGAAAATGGCTCTTTGATACTTGAAACCCGGAAAGGAAAAAGAACTGTAACTGCAGGGGAGGTTACCCTGATTTAGAAAAAGAATTTGGAGTGCAAAACTCATAGGTCGGACACCTTTGACTGGCTTTTGAATCGCTTAGGGATGGAGTTAAAATCCTCCCCTAGGCGGATATATTACAGTCAATCATAAGGAGGCATTATGTTAATTTGTATAGACATAGGAAATACTAACACTGTTATAGGAATTTTTATTAAAAACATTTTGAGAAATTACTACCGGGTTTTCTCCAACCATTTTTTAACTGTAGATGAATGCGGGATTTTAATCAGACAGCTTGTGGGTGAAATCAAGACTGAGAAAATAGAAGGAGTAATTATTGCTTCAGTTGTTCCGGCTTTAACTTCTGTTTATCGGGAGATGAGTCAGAAATATTTAAATTCTGAACCAGTTATAGTCTCCTCAAAACTACCTTTAGGGATAAAGATACTGTATGATGACCCTCAGCAGGTAGGCGCAGATAGAATTGCCAATGCAATAGCTGCTTTTGAACTATATGGAGGTCCGGTTATAGTCGTCGATTTAGGCACAGCTACAACTTTTGATGTTATCTCCGAAAAAGGGGAGTATCTGGGTGGAGCTATATCCCCGGGAATAGAGACCTCTTCTGCTAACCTTTTCCAGAGAACAGCTTTACTTTCCAGGGTTGAACTCAAAAAACCGGATAAGGTTATAGGCACGAATACCCAGGACAGTCTTAAATCTGGTATAATCTATGGTGCAGTAGGGCAGATAGACGAGATTGTCAGAAGAATAGAAAAAGAATTAGACAAGAAAACCAAAGTTATTGCTACAGGTGGTTTGGCAGATTTAATCTCCAGGGAATCTACAACTATTAAAAAGTTAGATCCAACCCTTACTCTTAAGGGACTCAAGATAATTTTCTATAGGATTAAAAAACCTAAAAAAAATTAAGTAAATCTAAGATAATAAATAGGTTTAAGAATATTTCATTCACTTTTATTATTTATTTTTCATTATTTCTATAAAATTTTACTTGCTTTTTAAAAGTTTTGACAATATAATTTTAATTAATTTAGCAATCTAAGAAGAAGAGTGCTAATATTATTCTGTAATCTTAAGCAAGACTTAGACTAAGAGAATCGAGTAAAAAGGAAATAATTGATAATTTATAACTTTAAATTAACGAAAGGAGGATAGTCATGCAGGTTAAGCCTTTAGGAGACAGGGTCTTAATTAAGCCCTTAGAGACAAAAGATATGAAGAAGGGTGGAATTATCATCCCGGATACAGCAAAGGAAAAACCCCAGGAGGGGGAGATAATTGAAATTGGTCCAGGAAGGATTACAGATGAGGGGAAAAAAATCACTATGGAGGTAAAGAAAGGGGACAAGGTTTTATATGGAAAGTACTCTGGAACGGAAATAACAATTGAGAACACTGAATATCTCATAATGAGAGAAAGTGATATCTTAGCCATTATCGGTTAGATTATTTTAGTTAAAGGAGGATGTGAATATGCCAAAAATATTAGAATTTAATGGCAATGCCAGAGAAAAACTTAAAAGAGGTGTGGATAAATTAGCTGAAGCAGTAAAGGTTACCTTAGGTCCAAAAGGCAGAAATGTAGTTTTAGACAAGAAGTTCGGATCACCTACAATTACTAAGGACGGTGTTACCGTTGCAAAGGAGATAGATTTAGAGGATCCTTTTGAGAATATGGGTGCCCAGATGGTAAAAGAAGTTGCTTCCAAGACCTCGGATGTAGCAGGCGACGGAACCACCACTGCTACAGTCTTAGCTCAGGCAATTTATAGAGAAGGTTTAAAAAACGTTACTGCTGGTGCTAATCCCATGGCTTTGAAAAGAGGAATTGAGAAAGCAGTTGCTTCAGTGATTGAGGAGAT
>JAOUFL010000187.1 GCA_029858245.1 Candidatus Zixiibacteriota bacterium | reverse complement strand
TACTCTTTGAATAATAAATAGTTACCTCGGAGGATTAATGAAAAGGTTTAAGTGGGTATTAAGGGGATTGGGGCTTGGTTTAATGATAATAGTCATTTTGGTAGCTTCAAATGTCTCCTACGGAGCAGAGAAGGGGACTCTCGATTTGATCAAGGAAGCTTATGAAAGGGGAGAGATAGACTATCAGACAAGTCTTATTTATAAGGTTCAGACAATTCGTCATCCGGATAAGATTCCAGCAAAATTCAGAGCTGAAGTGGAGAAGGTTCACAAGGATGCTACCCCTATTCTTCTGGAAGTTCAGCGAAGCTGGGCAGAGCTTTCAGATGATACCAGGTCTGTATTAAAAGAGTTATTAGCCCGCCCGGTTAGAGCTTTTACCTATAACAGCCCAGCCGGGTATTTTAAAATTCATTATGACACCTCAGGAATACATAAAGTTCCTGCAGCTGATTCCAATGCCAGCGGTATTCCTGATTACGTGGAAAATTTTGCTCTTTACGCAGACAGCTCATATAAAACGATAATTACCTATATGGGTTACAGGGTTCCGCCGGTGGATGGTGTGGCAGGAGGAGACGGGAAATACGATATTTACATCGAGGATATGATTTATTACGGCTATTGCCAGCCTGAATTACCGGGACCCGAACCCTGGAACGATTATACCAGCTATATTGCCGTGCATAACGATTATACAGGTTTTGCGCCAAATGACGATCCGGAAGGGGACCAGAAAGGTGCCATGAAGGTTACCATCGTGCACGAATACTTCCATGCAGTTCAGTTTGGCTATGATCTGAGTGAGGCTGAGTGGTTTATGGAGATATCCTCGACCTGGATGGAAGAAGTGGCTTTTGACCCGGTAAATGACAACTACAACTATTTGTCATACTTCTTTAATTATCCGGAAGTATCCTTACAGGCACTTACCATTCACGAATATGCCAGCTTCATCTGGAATATCTTCATTTCCACGAAATTCGGAAACAGCATTATCGGTGACATCTGGGAGAACTGTATTTACGGTGATGCGATCAGCGAAATGGGTTATGCCCTTCTGTCACATGGAAGCAGCCTGGAGGAGGAATTCAAAGAATTCACTGTCTGGAATTATATCACCAATACGCTGGATGACGGTTTGCATTACGAGGAAGCTGCTCATTACCCTCTTATGAAATTATTGAGGACTCACACGGTTTATCCTGTAAACAATTATACATCAAACAAACCTCCCGATAACCTGGCTGCCAACTACATAAAATTCGATCCTCTGGATTACCCGAACAATCTTAATATAAGCTTCGATGGAGCGGATGGTTATCTCTGGGGACTTAAAGCCCTGGGAGTAAGCATAAACGGAAGCTATAATTATACGGAATTCGAAATTCCTCTGGACGATACCGGATATGGAGAAGGCATTATTGCCAATTTCGACAATTACGATTATGTTATTCTGATCCCCAGCCTTCTTTCCACTTCCGGGGATAACTTGAACTTCAAGTATTCTGCCTGGCTTACTCCTCTCTTCGAGTTAACATCCAGCCAGGATAAAAACGTTATAAATGCCAGCGTGGACACTTCGTATTTTTATCTGAAAAATACAGGACCGGTTACTGACACCTATTCTGTAGTTATCTCGGACAATCAGGGATGGCTGAAGAATCCAGCAGCCTATTATGATACCTTAAATCCAGGAGAAGCAGATACTGTCGAGCTTGTTTCGGAAATACCTTATGATGCAGAGCTTTTCTCCGCCAGTCTATTGAATCTGGCTGCTACTTCACTTTCCAACCCCCTGATAACGGATTCTGGTTCAATTACCATAACCATATCCTATCTCCGCGGGGATGCTAATGGAGATAGCTCTATTACGGTTTCGGATATCGTTTATCTGATTACAAGCCTGTTTAGAGGCGGACCTGCCTCGGTGTATTACGACAGCGGAGACGTTAACTGTGATAACGAGGTTACGATATCCGATATAGTATATCTTATAGCTAACCTGTTTAAATCCGGACCGGATCCCTGTTTCCCCGGTTGAATTTAGCTTCTTTGCGGGAAATCGAGAGCGAATTTAAATTTTTTCACGTGCTTGTCGGGCCTCCAGGCAGGGGTGAGGATGCTGACAGGCTTAGCCTGATACATTAACCTGCCCCAGGTAAGGGTGAACTCGCCGTAACGGTCGTTTACTTTATCCATTGCCGCAAGCAAGATCTGTTTCCGCCATTCATCCGGGAACAAGGAGAGCTGGTCTGTTCCCTTTACCAGGTTGGTAACGCTTACCCCGATTAGCCTGAGCCCCAAACTCTCGATATTTATTTTCTCCAGTATGGAAAGAGCAGATTGATAGATCTCCCTGTCGTCATCCGTGAACTTGATTATGGTTTTTTGCCGGGAGAAATCGGAGAAATCGGGGAAGCGGATAAAGAGGAAAACGGTTTTCCCCTTATAGTATTTCCTTCTCAATCTCCGGGCTACCTGTTCGCAAAGACTTAAAAGATATTTTTTTGCGGTCTCCAGGTTATACGTATCCTCCGGCAGGGTTATGGAATGTCCTACTGATTTGACCTTTTCATCCTCCCTTGCCAGGAGAACCGGTCCTTCATCCAGACCCAGAGCCATCCGGTGCAAAGCTATACCAACCTTGCCGAATTTATTTTCCAGAAGCTCCACCGGATACCGGGATAGCTCGCCGCAGGTATGGATTCCCAATTTATTCAGATGAAAAGTTAACCTGGGGCCTATACCGCATATCTCCGAGATACTCAGATCTTTCAAGAACCCGGGTACTTTTTCATCTTTTAGCCAGAATAAGCCGTCCGGCTTGTTGATATCCGAAGCTAATTTGGCTAAAAGCTTGGTGGAGGCTATCCCCACCGAACAGGTTAATCCCACTTCTTCTTTTATCTTCTTCTTTATCCTTTTCGCTACCTGAAGCGGATTCCCGAACAATCTTTCCGTTCCAGTTATATCCAGGAAAGATTCATCTATGGAGAAAACCTCAACCACCGGAGTAAATTCCTGGTAAATACGGTGAAGCTTCAAAGAGGTCTCCACATATTTATCCGGGTCGCACTGGATTAAAATAACTTGAGGACAGGCTTTTTTTGCCTGCCACAGCATCATCCCGGTTTTAACGCCCCAGGCCCTGGCTTCATAGGAGGAAGTGGAGACCACACTTCTGCCCTCAGGATTACCGCAGATCACAATGGGCTTACCTCTCAAAAGGGGATTGGACTTCTGCTCCACCGAGGCAAAATAGGCATCCATATCCACGTGCAAAATGGTTCTCTCTTTTTTCGGTTCCATAGTCAACCTTAGGAAAGAGTAAGGGGAGGGTAACCCCTCTCACCCGCCTCTGGCGGGATTTTCAACCTGACCCTCTCATGCAAGGGGAGAAAGAACGGTAATTACTCTGTCAGATATAATATACTGCACAAGTGTGCAGTTGTCAAGAAAAAAATAAGTAAAAAATAAAGTAGTGTATTGATTTGTTGGATGATTGGTAAAAAGGGATTGACAAAAAGAAAAAAATGATTAATGTGATAACAGGGTAAAACTTATAATCGAACTTCCCAGAATAGAGGAGGAGCTATGAAAAAGTTAGGTTTATTTCTGGCTTTAATATTTACTTTCTCTGTTTCAGCCTTCGCTGAAATTCTCCAGGTTCCCTCACCCTATATATCGACTATCCAGGGGGGGATAGACTTAGCCGAAAATGGTGATACGGTTTTGGTCCTTGCGGGGGTTTATCACGAAAATATCAATTTCAGAGGTAAAAATATTGTGCTGGCAAGCAATTTCATTTTTGATCAGAATACCAGCACGATTCATAACACTATCATCGATGGGAGCGATACTGCTACAGTGGTGACTTTCAATTCGAATGAGGATTCGACTGCTTCAATTCAGGGTTTTACCATAAGACACGGATGCTACTATGAAGGTGCGGGTATCTTATGTAAAGGTTCCTCTGTGCACATAGCATATAATATAATCAAGGAAAATTCAGCAGACCCTTTCTGTTCTGAACCGGATATGATTAATATGGGAGGAGGGGTAGGGGCAGGTATTTTTTGTAACGACTGTTTCGGTATAATCGAACATAATTATATAATCAATAACAGATGTTTGGGTGGAGAATGGGGAGGTGGGTTCGGTGGGGGGATCTTTAATACAGGTAGAAAGTCTTTAATAATAAGGTATAACCTCATAGCCTGGAATCAGGTGGATGTTGGTGGAAACGACTTTGAAGGTGGAGGTGGCATATTGTGCGGTGATTCTTCGACAACGCTGATCTACAATAATACTATTATCTATAACCAGGCTCAAGATGGTGGGGGGATTTATAATTTCTCCTTGCTGCCAAACTCTAAGATTTTTAACAACATCATCGCATTTAATTCTGAGGGTATAAGGGTTTTTGATTTACCGGGTTACATATTCAGTCCTCTTATTGCATACAATAATGTTTGGGAAAATGATGAAGGAAATTTTTATGATGGTTTCAATGGAACAGGAGACACTACCTGGGGATTTAATTCAGA
>JAOUFL010000186.1 GCA_029858245.1 Candidatus Zixiibacteriota bacterium | reverse complement strand
CAAACTCCGAATATCCATCATTAGGATTATAACCCACCGAGACAACCTTTTTAGGGATTTTTGCTCCTACCCATATCCCTGCTCCGAAGATATACATATTCCCGCTACCCTGGGGCCATTCTGTTCCAGCTCTTCCAGTATAAGGGTCCTGAGCGAAAATAGCATCGTTCTGAAGCGGCATCTTGAGGTTATTTATAGTCAGGTATTTGGCATCGGTGGGTATAACCAGAACACTCACTGGTTTGCCTGAGGATTTCTTGGGTGGGTATTTGATTTTAGCCTCTACAGAAAAGAATATAAAAACTAAAAAAAGAAATATAAAAAATTAGAATAAGGGGGCAGAATTTTTGGAAAGCCTCTTTTTATTCTTTGGCTTAGAGGTAAATAATTCAAACATTTTTCCTCCGTATTATGATACAGGTATTATATTATTATTTAAGTTTATTATTATCAATTATAGTATAAATAAACTATAAATTTAGTCAAGAAAAATCTCAGAAGTCAGAATAGATTAGCAGGTAGTACAATCGGTCTATCCTATTGATTTTTCTTTTAGGAGGAAAAAATCGAAGACTCTTAAGTTGCGGGTATTTCACAAAAGGCAGGAACGTGTCTACATAGATTTTTTGTAGGGACAGAACATAGTTCTGTCCTTGAGTTAACCTCACCCTCTCCCTCTCCTTATAAAGGAGAGGGGATGTCTCCATAAATTTATTGACCAGTAACTAATTAAGTAGTATCATAAGTCCCAAAGGATGCCTTATGCCCGAAAGCGTAAAAAAGAAAAAACGCCTTTTTTTAATCGACGGCTCAGCCCTGGCTTACCGTTCCTATTTTGCTTTTATCCGTAATCCCCTGATTAACTCCAAAGGAGAGGATACCTCTGCAGCTTATGGCTTTACCAGCTCCATTTTAAAGCTCTTAAGAGAGGAAAACCCGGAATATATAGGGGTGGTCTTTGATACCAAGGCTCCGACTTTCAGGCATGAAATCTACAAGGAATACAAATCCACCCGGGCAAAAATGCCGGAGGAAATGGTTTGCCAGCTTCCCCGTATAGTCCAGCTGGTGGAGGGATTGAATATTCCCATTCTGGAGATGGAAAGGTATGAAGCAGACGATCTGATGGGAACCTTAGCCCGCAAAGCAAAAGAAAAAGGTCTGGAGGTGATTCTGGTTACCGGGGATAAAGATTTTATGCAGCTGGTGGATGAGGATATAAAGGTTTTGAACCCCCGAAAAAGCGGAGAGGAGATCGAGCTTTATAACAAAAAGAAGGTTAAAGAGAAGTTCGGAGTTCCACCGGAGAAGGTCACAGACCTTCTGGGTCTGATGGGAGATACCTCGGACAATGTTCCGGGGATACCCGGCGTGGGGGAGAAAACCGCTTTAAGTTTGATACAGCAGTTCGGGGATTTAGAAGGTGTCTTAGCCAATGCGGATAAGGTCAGCAAAAAGAATATATCCCAGAAGCTGAAAGAATATGCGAACTTAGCCCGTCTTTCCAAGAAACTGGTTACCATCGAAACCGAAGCCCCTCTCGATCTGGATTTAAAAAAGCTGGCAAAAAAGGAGTTTAACCTGCCCAGGCTCAAGGAGCTGTTCAAGGATTTGGAGTTCACCAGATTTCTGCAGGAGGTGACCTCGAGTGAAAAACAGGATGAGGCAAAATATTATACCCTTAACGAAAAAGAAGAGCTTGAAAAGCTTTTATCCCGGATTGAAACGAAAAAGGAATTTACCATAGATACGGAAACAACTGCAAAAAATCCCATGGAATCGGAGCTGGTGGGCATATCCATTTCCCTGGAAAAAGGGGAGGCTTACTATATCCCCCTGGGTCACCAGCAGGGTAAAAATCTGGACCTGGATTACGTTATCAAAAGGTTTAAGCCTATTCTGGAAGATGAAAAGATAAAAAAAGTGGGACAGAATCTGAAATTTGATTTAAAGGTGCTGAAGAACTACGGGATTTGTCTTAGAGGAATAGTTTTTGATACCATGATAGCTTCCCATTTATTAAATCCCTTAAGCAGGCAGCATAACCTGTCCAGTTTAGCCCTGGAGTATCTGGATTACAGGAAAATGGCGATTTCAGATTTAATTGGCACAGGTAAAAAACAGAAAAGCTTTGCGACAGTTCCTGTTGAAACTGCCACCAGGTATTCCTGCGAGGATGCAGATTACACGCTCAGACTCAAAAGCTTGTTTGAACCAAGGTTAGAAGAGCATTCCCTAGAAAAGCTGTTCTACGAGGTGGAAATCCCCCTGATTCAGGTTTTAGCGGATATGGAGATGAACGGAATCTCCATCGATATAGAATACCTTAAGGAGTTCTCCAGTCAGATGGATATAGAGCTTTCAAAAACCGTAAATCAGATCTATCAACTGGCCGGGAAAGAATTTAACCTGAACTCACCCCAGCAGTTGAGCAAAGTGCTGTTTGAGGATTTGAAGCTTTCCCCCATAAGGAAAACAGCCAAGAAAACAATCGCTTCTACCGATTTCGGTGTTCTGGAGGAGCTGGCAAAAACCCATCTCCTACCGCAAAAGCTTCTGGAATACCGCCAGCTTTACAAACTGAAATCTACCTATATCGATGCCTTACCTGCTCTGGTTAATAAAAGAACTAAGCGAATCCATACCTCATTCAATCAGACCGTAACTTCAACCGGGCGTCTTTCCTCCTCAGAGCCTAACCTGCAGAATATCCCCATAAAAACAGAGATCGGAAGGAGGATAAGAAAAGGATTTATTCCAAAAGACGAGAATTATCTGCTGTTATCTGCGGATTACTCTCAGATAGAGCTGCGCATTTTAGCTCATTTCTCAGGGGATGAAATCCTGACAGATTCGTTTTTCAAAAACGAGGACATTCATACCCGAACCGCAAGCGAGGTTTTCGGAGTACCCCTGGATAAGATTACACCGGATCAAAGAAGGCAGGCAAAGACAGCCAATTTTGCGATTATCTATGGAGTGAGTGCTTACGGGCTCTCCCAACAGACCGGTATGACTACCAAAGAGGCTTCAATGTTCATCGATATATATTTCAAAAGATACCCCCGGGTACAAGCTCATATGGAGAATTTGATAGAAAAAGCAAGAAAGGATGGATACGTTACCACTCTTTTAGGCAGAAGGGGATATATTCCGGAGATAAATAGTCCCAACAGACAGAAAAGGGAATTTGCCGAAAGAGTTGCCATAAATATGCCCCATCAGGGCTCTGCAGCAGACCTTATAAAAGTGGTAATGATAGAAGTAGCAAAAGAACTTGCAGGTAAAAAATCTAAAATGATATTACAGGTACACGACGAGCTGGTCTTTGAGGTGCATAAAGCGGAATTAAAGGAAATAAAGGATATGGTCAGGGATAAAATGGAAAATACAGTTAAATTGAAAGTGCCCGTTAAGGTTGACATAAGTGTCGGTAAAAACTGGCTGGAGGAGAGTCAATAAAGGCAATGGGAAATAAAAAATGGAAAAAGGAAAATAGAATATAAATGAATTGAGGATGTAGGATATCGAATAACGAATAAAAACTGTAGGGGCGAGGCCCCTCGCCCAGGGTGTAGGACAAGATTCAGCCTGGCAATGACGTTAAGGAAACATATGAAAATAATCGGCATAACTGGGGGAATTGGTTCAGGTAAAACTGAGGTTGCAAAAATCTTTAAAAAACTGGGGGCGAAAGTAATTTCCGCAGACCAGCTCGGCAAAGAGGTGGTGGAGAAAAATCCTCAGGTTTTAAAGAAACTGGTAAAAACCTTTGGCCGGGAAATTTTAACTGAAGATAAGAAACTGAAAAGGAAAAGATTAGGGGAGCTGGCTTTTTCCTCAGTCGAGAAAAAAGACAGGTTAAACAAAATCGTGCATCCATACCTTCTTTCTGCTTTAAGAAAGAAGATCAGAGAATTCAAAAAGAAAACTTCCGGCATCCTGATAGTGGATGCGGCATTGATTGTGGAATGGGGTCTGCAAAAAGAATTGGATTACCTGATTTTGGTTGAGTCAACACTCAAAAACAGACTGAAAAGACTGATGGAATATCAGGGATATTCTCGAAAAGAGGCTTTAAAAAGAGTCAGGCTCCAGTTGAATGATAAGACCAGACGAAAATATGCAAACCATATTATAAGGAATAACAGTGATTTAAAGGGATTGAGGAGAAGAGTGGTTTTGTTATGGAAAAAACTAATCCAAAAGTAATTGACACGAGAATTTAATTTGATATATTACTATGTTAAAAATTTCACAAGGTTTACTCTTTGATATTATGTATAAAAAAACTATTCAGGAGGTAAGATGCCAATTCTGGATTCAAAAACCGGAAAGGTAAGAAAAAGCTATACAGTAGAAGAGCTGATTGAATCAGCTAATCTGATGAGGGGTTATAACATGATATCCTTATGCGCGGCTGGCTCCGGACACTCAGGGGGGACTATGTCGATAATGGATATAACCGCAGCTTTATACCTCTCGGTTGCCAGGCATGACCCCAAAAATCCTTTATGGGAAGACAGAGACAGGATAGTGTGGTCGACCGGTCATAAAGCACCGGCTTTGTATCTGGGTCT
>JAOUFL010000185.1 GCA_029858245.1 Candidatus Zixiibacteriota bacterium | reverse complement strand
CGGTATAAATCAGGATTTTGACAAAACCCATTTCGACCTTTTGCATTTTTCGAGAAGAGCCTGGAAAGAAAAGCTGCCTGACTGCCGTCTGGATACCATCGAAAGGGAAATCCTGAAAGAAAGAAGAGAAATCGACCTGCCCAGCTCATTAGTGCCGGAATTCTATTCTGACTATCTGCGGATAAAAAACTACGGGCTTTTAAAACCGATTGTGGAGCATAACAGGCAGGATGTGCTTACGCTTGTGCGTATCTTCTCTCATTTACACCGGAATGCATCGGTTTGCCAGCTTTGAGCTTGAGATCGAAGTAGACCTTGGGGTTGATGATTTATAAATAATTGTAGGGACAGCACAGCGTTCTGTCCTTATGATTTTTGCAACTTTTTATCTCCTTACAAAAAACGGAAGGCTCAAACCTTCCGCTACATATCTCAATAAAAACCGGCGGAGACCCCGCTAAAGCGGGATTTCGCAAAGCTCAACCAGCTCCTCCCCTACGTGATAATTTACGAGTGCTTACCTGGTCTCCTGACCTGGTTCGCCTTAGGCGAATCGGGTCAGGGGATCCGAGGGTCACATATTAACTTCAGAGCCATAACTATTTGTGCGGGAATTCCAATTCCCGCACAGACGAAAAGTAAGGGCAGGTTTCATACCTGCCCCTGCTTCCAGATTTTATCTAATATGGAACCAAAAACCTCAAAATCCTCTTTATGGAACAAAACAAAAGTGACTTCTTTAATCAATCCTGTAGTTTTCAAATATTCTCTTACAGTATTCATCATCACCTCCGCACACTTGTCTATGGGGAACCCTCCTACTCCAGTCCCCAGAGCAGGAAAAGCAATTGAATTGAGTTCAAGCTCCTCTGCTCTTTTCAGACTATTAAAAGTTGCATCTTTAATATATTTCTCATCTGTTCGCAAATCCTGTCCCATAACTGCGGCGTGGATTACATATCTCGCTTTCAATTTCCCGGCAGTGGTCACAACTGCTTCACCAATTTCAACTGGTCCTTTACTCATCGCCTCTTTCTCGATTTCAACTCCACCCCTTGACTTTATTGCCCCAGCTACCCCGGAGCCCATCCACAGATTATTATTCGCTGCATTGACAATGGCATCTTTTTTCAAATCTGTTATATCTCCCTGATATAGAACTATCTTTCTATCCTTAAAATTTTTCTCTATTCTCATTTCTTTTATTTCCCCTTCTATCAGAGCAGGGACCATACATGAATTGTCCCTGCACTATCCCTCTAAAGAATAAATTTGTAGTCCTTTTAAAACGCAAGAGCAAGCTCTTGCACTCCGAACACAGGAATTGTAGGGACAGAACATTGTTCTGTCCTTTTAATTTCACACCCTTACTTCTCCTTACAAAAAATGGAGGGCTAAAGCCCTCCGCTACATATCCTCGTCGGGCGTAAAGCCCGACGCTACGATTTTCCTGATTCTATGCAAGATAAGCAAGGCTGAAACCTTGCCCTATATCTCAGGTGTTTAAACTCAGGGCGGATGCGATAAATTCAGTTTTATCTTTGAACCTTTGAGCTTTTAAGCTTTTTAATCTTCTTTAAATTCATCTTCCAATACCTGCCGTGCTTTAGGCAGAAGCTCTTCCTTTATCACACAGGTGATGGCGTGTAAAGATGTGGATACCATATCCAGATTTATACCGGCTTTGGAAAGAGCTTTGAAGACCCTTCCCGCAATCCCGGGCTGTTCTGCAAACCTGTGGCCGGTAACGGAGATCAGGGCTATCTTATCGTCCTGGGTGATCTCCTCTGAACCTATTTTATTCTTCAGGGTGTTCAAAACCCCGAAAAGAGCTGTCAGCTCTTTTCGATTGATAACAAAAGAGATATCTGCCTTTCCCTTCTCTGTGGGTGCAGAGACTACCACCTCTACGTTAAAACCTAACTCCCCCAAAAAACCGAATATATCTGCTGCAGTACCGGGCTTATCCGGAACTGCGTGAAAACTCACCTTGGCAACATCCTGATTTTGAATTATCTGTATCCTATTCATAAAATCTCCTTGATTGAGTTTAGCGAGTATATATCATAAGAAATATAACTCATAAAAATGTCTAAGCCAATGATTTTTTAATCTAATACTTACATATCTCAAACTAATTTCTGTTCGCTTTGCACAATTTTTAAACTACCAGGAACAATTTTTGTGCAAGAATTGTCTATTAACGAATACTAATATTACTCCCTTCGATTAAGCGGAGGTGATAATCCAATAGATGATATAACCTTAGAGTTATACTTTTTTCTCTAAATCTTGTTCTTCAAAAAGGCATAGGAGTTGCGATACTTAAGCCTTAGTAAGGAGCAGTTAAAGGTGAAAATGTTTCTACTGAGATACACGATTATATCATTTCTAATATTTATAAATTTTAAAAAAGCCTTAAATTTTCAGTTGTCGAATTCCGATGCAAAACATTATGAAAGGAATAAACCTTTTGACAATTATCGGGTCTTATTTTGGGAGCAAATAAAAGGGAGGTCAAAGATATCAAAAAGACTACCTAGAAATTAAAGGAGTGGGAAACCTTAAACTTTAAAAGGAGGTATTAAATGAGAGGAAGTAAAACTATCATAATTCTGGGTGGAATGATTATAGTTTTAATGATTTTAACCTTCTCCGCCTGTAAGAAATCAACACAACCCACCACAAATTTAGATAAAGATGCAATTATGAGGTTAGTGGCTGAGGATTCGACTACCTTTCCCCGTGAGATTACTCAGAGTGATTCCATTGACTTCCCCAAAATTGCAGTTGTTGATTCAGTCAAATTCTGGCGGAGAAAGATAACCGATATAAACAGAAATATACAGGTTGACATCCATTCAGCTGATTCAAATCATCTCAATGCTTATGCCTTTGTCACAATCACTGACAATATAACTGGATTTCTGTATATCAGGGGCTGGCAGGATACTGCCTTTGTTTTCATAACCAAACCTTTCAGTGACCAGGCAGTAAAAAGCGCTTATTTCGAGAAAATAGGGGAAAATGAGGACCCTTACAGGGGTTGGAGCTTAGAAGGTATCTCTGGAGTTCTATCTCATTCCCTCCCTACATCTACCCGAATTATAGAGCAGGCTCATATCGTATCATCCTCTGGATACGATAAAACTTTATTCGAGAATGATATCACAGAAATCGTCTTAATAGATAGTCTTATGACTTTACAGGTCGGAGACACTATAACTTTAACGGTAACAACTGGTGACTCTACCGATCTGGTTTATCTACACAGACCTGTAAATTACTGGAGACCTCAACGTCGCCCATTTATTAACAATGGAGATGGTACTTTTTCTGTTACCTGGACCATCAATGAAATATCCTGTGATTGTAACAGACACCATTTCGCTATCGATGTGATAAAACGCGCCACTCTATATGGGGATGATGCCTATGATTCAAGGATCTGGGGTCTGATTTATCGGGCAACTCAACCATAGTCGGCTTTCCTTTTATTCTAACTTAGCTCAAATGCAGGGTCAGGAGTTAAACTCCTGACCCTGCTGAATTTATAAATCCCTTAAAATAACTCTTCGGTCCTCTCTGGAAAAGGGTAACAAATCCGGTCCCTGAGACCTCATAACCCCTCGATTTTCAAGGATCTTAAGCTGTTCTGGTATTAGTTCCTTAGCCTATCTTTTGTTAAAAAGGTTGCAAAATGTATGAATTCGCTTGCACAAAATAAATTTTTTATTACGCCGTGGATTACTCCACGAAATGGATTTATCTATTATATAAGCATTCAACCACAGCCTCATAATTTGTTCAAGCATACTAACAATATAATTATCAAAAAGTTAAAGCAATCTTATAATGCTAAACTTAATAAGGTGATTTAACATAAACTAATACTTTAATAAGTCTATTGACTTGGCACTTAAGTTGCATATATATATTGAAGGTCGTGTGATATTACTTAGGATTTTGGGAGTGGTGTGCGCTGGCATAAAACCCAGCCACCCCGATGGATTCGGGGCATCCCCCCTCCACCACTCCCATTGATGTTGATAATCCCCCCTTGAAAGAGGGGGGATTTTTTTTGGTTACCAACTCATTAGACCCTTCAGTTGATACCTGTAGTTGTCTAATTCCTTGGACTTTTTAGCCTTGGTAGAACAGACATTCTTGTCTGATACTTGAGGTTGAAAAGAAATCGACCTGTCAATCTTAAGCTGATAAATCCATCAACCAAATATTTCTTAAAGGTTGTCCTTGACAAGATTGAATTTCATACTGTATAATAGGTAAAATTATGCAAAAGGCTATGAACTGGAAAGAAAGATTACAGAAAATCAGATCTGAAGCACAAACCTCCAGGCAAAAAGAAAAAGAGGAAGCACAGGCTTTAGCCCGCAGGGTAAACGATTTAATAGAGCAAGCTGAAGGCTTAGCCCGCGAATTCGCCCAGGTAAGCAAGGCAAAAGTAAGACTGCTTGATGAGAGGCATCAGGAAACAGATGAGTTTTCCGGTAAAAAATATTATTCTGGAGGAATAGTTCTGGAAATCTTCAAACCTAAAAGCACTCTCTTGGGCTGGTTTAAATCGGAGGAGCCTGAGGA
>JAOUFL010000184.1 GCA_029858245.1 Candidatus Zixiibacteriota bacterium | reverse complement strand
TCTGGGATGGGAGAAACGAAGAAGGTGATATTGTCGCTAACGGGATATATTTTTTCAAACTGGAAGGACCTGGCGGGCAAGAAGAATGGGGTAAAATCGGGATTGTAAAATAATTCTGAAGCCAATCCGTAAAAAGGAGAATAAAATGGTAAGAAAGGTTTTACCAATCGTTGTTATGGTAACTTTATTTTTAGCATTAATCTCGTATGCTGACAGTGGAGAGGGTGGTTATGCTGGTGCTTACTCGAGGATGGGTTTAAGTGCCAGAGCCTTGGGAATGGGAGGTGCTTATGTGGCAGTCGCAGACGACGGATTTGGCTCCTCTTTCAATCCGGCTGGCATAATTCAGCTTCAAAATGCGACCTTCAGTGCAAGTTACAGACTTATGGATTTAGACCGCAGGGTAAGCTTTATAAGTTATCATCAGCCAATAAGGGGAAATGCTGTGTTCGGCGGTTACTGGATAAATTCCGGAGTGGGTAATGTGGAAACCAGGGATGATCAGGGAGAAATCACAGGGGAATTATCCAATTATGAGAATGCGGTTACCGCCTGTTTTGCAAAAATGCTAATAAAAGAATTAACCCTGGGGATTAATGTCAGATATTCTCAATATAACCTGGCAAATTTAAACTCTTATACCGTAGGATTCGATTTTGGCGTATTTGCCTTTCCGGTGGAGAAATTAAGGCTGGGACTATCTGTGCAGAACTTAGGGATGCAATATTCCTGGGTTTCCAGCGATTACTGGCAGGAGTTCGACCAGTTTGGAACGGATACTGAAGACAAATTTCCAGTGAATATCAGGATGGGAGGTTCCTACTTCTGGTTGAAGGATAAGCTTTTAGTCTCCCTGGAAGTGGATAAGAACACCAAGCAGAAGGCGAGGATGCACTTTGGTGCTGAATATAAAGGTCTGGAATATTTAGCAGGCAGACTGGGATATAATGACGGCTCACTCACCTTCGGTTTAGGTTTCAAGCACCAGGTCAAATCAGTAATCATAGAACTGGATTATGCTTTCCTCTCGGACCAGGTAGGTATTAATCCGGACCATCTGGTTTCTATGGACATTGAATTTACACAACTGTTCAAGTAGTTTTTTCTTTAAGTGAGGCGTGAGATGAAAAGTTTTTCAGCTATAATTAAGCTGTGCGGTATGATTGTTTTTATTGTGCTTTTCACCTCAAATGTTTTCAGTTCTGATATACCAGACAAAGCCGGGACTTCCGGTTTAGCTTTTCTCAAAATCGGTATTGGTGCCAGGGCTTCTGGTATGGGGGAGGCTTTTACAGCCATCTCCGGTGATATATATTCGCAATACTGGAATCCAGCCGGCATTGCGCAGCATAGAGAGTTCGAATTCGCCTTTATGCATAATGAGTGGTTTCAGGATATCAACTTGGAATATGCAGCCTTGTGTTTTGATTATAAGAAAAACGTGTTCGGTATAGGGTTGACTGTTAGCCAGGTATCAGAGCTGGAGAGAAGAGAGGGGCCTACGGAGGAACCCTTGAGTTATTTTGACACGCACGACCTGTCTTTTGCGATTATCTGGGGTAGAAGCTTAAAGAAAAATATAGACTTCGGTCTCTCTGCTAAGTTATTATACGAAAAAATAGATTTCTCCTCAGCTACAGGTTTAGGTTTTGATTTTGGCGGTATCTATTACCTAAGACCGGAACTGCAGTTTGGAGCAGCGATTCTTAATCTGGGAGCGAAGATGAAATTAGAAGAGGATAAATTTAGCTTGCCCACTCAGTTTAAAATCGGTGCAGCATATTCAGGTCATGAAAACTATTTTGCAGGAGACTACATTTTAAGTCTGGATCTGGTAAAACCCCGGGACAACGATTTAAAGATACATTTAGGCGGGGAGTATACTTATAATAAAATGTTCAGCCTGAGAAGCGGATACCAGATAGGATATGATGATAGGGGCTTTTCTCTGGGATTGGGGATGAAAATTAGAAAATATTCCATTGACTATGCCTTCATTCCCTTCAGTTCAGATTTAGGTAATTCTCACAGGCTTTCTATTAATTTAAAAATCTGAAGGGATTGCTTTACTTCTGCAGGAACGAAAAGTTTAATCAAGCACACATTTTTAATTGGAGGAACGGTAAGTTATGCCAAAGTATAAGATAGCCTGGCTACCAGGAGATGGAGTCGGTAAAGATGTGATGGAGGCTGCAAAGATTGTCCTGATTAAGACTGGATTAGATGCAGAGTATATTCCCGGAGATATTGGCTGGGAGTTCTGGTGTAAGGAAGGTAATCCTCTTCCGGACAGGACGATAGAACTTTTGAAAAATACTGACTGCTGTCTTTTTGGAGCTATAACCTCCAAGCCCAAGGAGGAAGCAGAAGCTGAGCTGGATACCTCCCTGAAAGATAAGGGTTACGTATATTCAAGTCCGATTGTACGCCTGCGTCAGGAATTCAACCTGCGGACAAACTTAAGACCCTGTAAGGCTTATCCAGGTAATCCCCTGAATTATAAAGACGGGATCGACCTGGTGGTTTTCAGGGAAAACACCGAGGATTTGTATTCCGGAGTAGAGTTTCATCCCCTGCCCAAAGAAGTGATGGAAGTCCTTTTGAAAAATCATAAGAAGATGAAAAAATTTTCCACTACCCCCCTGGAGGATATTGCGGTGAGTTTAAGAATCGTCACCCGAAAAGCCTCTCAGAATATTGTGCGGGATGCTTTTGAATATGCCAGAGAAAATAAAAGGAAATCAGTAACGGTGGTGGAAAAGCCTAATGTTATCCGCGAGACCTCCGGTCTTATCGTGCGGGAGGCAAGGAAGATTGCCAAGGAATACCTGGAGATAAAATTTTACGAAGCTAATATTGATGCTATATGTATGTGGCTTCTCAAAAACCCATTTGATTACGACGTGCTGGTTACCTCCAATATGTTCGGTGATATAGTCTCGGACCTGTGTGCTCAACTGGTTGGAGGTCTGGGATTTGCCTCAAGCGGTAATATCGGGGATGACTATGCGGTCTTCGAGCCAACTCATGGTTCTGCACCCAAATATGCTGGTCAGTACAAAGTTAATCCCATAGCCATGATTTTGGCTGTCAAGCTGATGCTGGATTGGTTAGGGGAGAAGGAAAAAGCAGAAAGATTAGAAAACGCTGTGGCTATGGTGGTAAAAGAAGGAAAGGTCAAGACCTACGATATGGGTGGGAAAAATTCTTCGCTGGAAGTAGCGGAGGAGATTGCTAAAAGATTAAGTAGATAAGAAAATAAAAGCTTTAGTTTTATTTAATCTTATAATTAAACAAGTAAGGGGTGAGGTAAATCTTCACCTTTTTTATGTACCTCACATCTTTGGGGGAGTTATCCCCAATATCCTCAGATACTGATTTATCTGACTCCTGTGATGGATGTCGTGTTCCAGCAGATGGGTGAATATCCAGTAACCCTCCGGATGGTAAGTTTTGCCTTCATGCTCTATCTTATAGGTTTTACTTAATACTTCAGGGGAATCGGCAAAAAATCTTTCCAGCCTTTCCCAGTGAATATCAAGGTATTCTTTAACCTTTTCTTTTGGCAGGCAGGGTTTGTCCATAAAAGCCAGCTCGGTTGCTTTTTCACCTTTCATGACCTCGCCATACCACCAGTCAGAACACTCCGCGATATGCAAGAATACTTTGCCCAGAGATATCATCTTCTCCCCGGGTACCCAGTCGAGCTTATCTTCCGGGGTAAGCTCCAGTGCCTGGTTCAGGTTTGGCTTAATTTTTTCCCTCCAGAGTTTTATCTGTGACTTCAACAGGTCATTTCCTTCTGATAACATTTTTCCTCTTTTTTACTTAGATTAATCCACGTTAAGGGCAACTTGGGTTATAGGTTTTTTTGATCTGTAGCGGAAGGCTTCAGCCTTCCATTTCAACTTAACATCGTGGAGGTCTAAAGACCTCCGCTACTTTTAATATTCTCACCTGTTTTTCAGGATGAATATCTCCTTTTTCGTAATACTTCCAAATTATATCCGATCTCTGCTCCGATCAACAATATAAAGGCTGAATAATAAATCCAGAAAAGTAATATCACAATTGTTCCAAATGAGCCGTAGATTTTCTCCAGGCTGATGTAATTTTTTATGTAAAGGTCAAACAGGTGTTTGGATATTTCCCACAAAACAGCCGAGGTCAATGCTCCGACAAAAGCAGGAAAATTTGGGATTTTTCGGTAGGGGATGAATTTGTAAAACAAAAAGAAAAGCATTGTGCTCAGAAGTATAGGCAGGATCAAAGCTAAAAGATTTGCCAGGAAGGGAGCATCGGAGAGTCTGAGACCCAGATAGGGGATAGTTTGATTTTTGGCAAAGGCGTAGAAACTGGTCAAAATCAAAGAGAGCAGAAGGATCGCTATGGAGATGGGGACCAGGATCAGGGAAAGGAACTTACTGTGGAAATAATTCCGTCCCTTATCCACCTTCCAGACGGTATTGAGTGCCTGTTCCATAGCTGAAAAAATTCTGGAAGCTGCCCAGGTCAACCCTAAAAGACCGAATAACCCCAAGACCTGTCTGTTCTGTATCAGATTGAAAATCAGTTTAAAAGAGGAGACAGTGGAAATGGGCAGGGATTTGGCTAATAAAAAATAAGCGGAG
>JAOUFL010000183.1 GCA_029858245.1 Candidatus Zixiibacteriota bacterium | reverse complement strand
CAAGAAAGGAACATCAAAAGCTTTTCCATTAAAGCTCACTATGGATTTGGATTTTAAAAGGTATTCGGAAAAAGCCTTTAATAAGGCAATCTCATCTTTAACTTCCAGAGCTAAAAATTGATGTAAGTTGATTTTTTCCCCCTTCTCCAGCCGGGCAACCCCGATTAAGATAACCAGATTTCCTCCAAAAAGCCCCAGGGTCTCTATATCCAGAAAAAGGAAATCCTCCCAGGGATGTAAAGAGGAAAGGCTTAAAATCAGAGGATGTGATTTTGGCAGACGACGGCATAGAATTTCGTTAAGCCTGGAATTATCTTTCCGTGAGACAGCTTGCAGAAAATACTCTGCTTCCTTGTTCCAGCGAGGGTGAGAGATTAAATCCTCTATGCTTTTGTAACCCGCTTTTTTTAGCTGATTTTCCCTGTGGTCTCTTATGCCGGGAAGTAAAGAAAAGAAAGTATAAATGGTTTCCTCGAAATTCTCTTTTTCCGATTTACAGCATTTCTCATTAATTTCCTCAAAAATGTAATAAAAACTACCATATACATTAGTAATTTTTTCTCCCGGAATGACTTTATTCAAAGTCAAATCCTGATACTTTTCTATTAATTCGCCTTTAAGCTCCTGTGCCTGGAGATATTCATACTCGGTTAATCCGGGTGAGAAAGCAGAGACATCTCTTTGACGCGTGATTTCTGATTCAGTAAACTCTTTTGCCCGGGTCTCTTTTTCTAATCGGGTTAGTCTGTCGCTGAACCTCTGAATGATTTTATCGTAACGGGACATATTATGATTTGCTGTTTTAATAATTTTAGATTCCATAGAGATAATAATATGACCATCTGGAAAACACAATCTATTTTTTAACAATCGCTATTTACTGCTATTATCAGGGTAATCAAATGATCCAGCGAATTGATAAGATACCCCCTTTGGCTAAAAAGGGCTTGACAAATCAAGTTTTAAGGTATATTTATTTTGACAAATTAAAAAATGGAGGAGAGAAGTGACAAAAAACTCTAAGTTCTTCTGGATTATATGGGGAATCTCAATCAGCCTTCTTTTAACTTCCTGTGCCAAGAAGGAGGATCTGGTCCTCTTAGGTGAATACGGCTCCCTTACCGGGGTTACCGCAACTTTTGGAAAATCGACTCAAAAGGGAATACAGATGGCTCTGGATGAAATAAACCAGACTGGCGGGATAGAGGGAAAGTTATTCAAAATCATAGTGGAGGATGATCAATCCAAACCGGAGGAAGCAGCTACTGCAGTCAAAAAGCTTATTAATCAGGATAAGGTACTGTTGATTCTGGGTGAGGTAGCCTCTTCCAGAAGTTTAGCTGGTGCTCCTATCTGTCAGGAGGCAAAAGTTCCGATGATCACACCTTCTTCCACCAATCCCAAGGTAACCCAGGTGGGAGATTATATTTTCAGGGTTTGTTTTATCGATCCTTTTCAGGGGGAGGTTATGGCAAAGTTTGCCCGCAATACCCTGAAAGCAACTAAGGCTGCGATATTGAAAGATATAAAGAATGACTACAGCGTTGGGCTGGCAGAATTTTTTACTCAGACCTTTGAACAATCAGGGGGAACGGTCATAACTGAAGAATCCTACTCCGAGGGTGATATAGAGTTCAGAGCACAGCTCACTGCTCTTAAAGCCAAAAATCCGGAAGTTATTTTCATCCCTGGTTATTATACAGAAGTGGGTTTGATTGCTCGCCAGGCAAGGGATCTGGGTATAACTATTCCCCTAATAGGAGGGGATGGCTGGGATTCACCGCGTCTGGTAGAAATAGGTGGAGAAGCTTTAGAGAATACCTATTACAGCAATCATTACACCCCGGAGGACCCCAGACCTGAAATTCAAAACTTCATCACAAAATACAAAGAGAAATATAATGAGATCCCGGATGCTATGGCACCCTTAGGTTATGACGCCACCTGGATAGCTTTTAATGCCATAAAGCTATCCGGTATTTTAAAAGAGGAAAATATAAAGAAAGCCTATACGGATAAACCCAATACCGGATCTCTGATGGAGGCTATAAATACCGAGAGTAACCGTCAGAAGATCAGAGATGCTATTGCACAGACCAGGGATTTCACAGGTGTAACAGGAGTCATCACCATAGACGAGAACAGAAATGCAAAAAAATCAGCAGTGGTGGTCAAAATCGAAGGAGGTAAAGTAAGATTTATGGAGACGATAAATCCCTCCTAAAAGAAATTAAAAAGTAAGATAGAAGAAGGAAAGATGAAAAAGGAAAAAAGGAGTAAATAGAATAGCATAATGGGTTACAAGCGGTTTGAAGACCTGTGGGTATGGCAAAAGACAAAGGACCTTACAATTCGAATATATGAAACCACTAAAAAAGGAGGGCTTGCCAGGGATTATTCCCTGGTTACACAGATTGGAAGATCTTCAATCTCTATACCCTGCAACATTGCCGAGGATTTTGAAAGAGGTTCAAAAAAAGAGTTCGTACAATTTTTATATATTGCCAAAGCTTCAGCAGGTGAGCTTAGAAGCCAGTTATTGATTGCATCGGAATTAGGTTATTTAGAAGAGAAAATCTCAAATGAGTTGAAAGCAGAAGCTATTGATACTTCTGAGCAGTTAGGCGCTTTGATTACAGCATTGAAAAGTAATATCAAGGGATAATTTTCCTTTTTTGATTTTCTATTTTCCTTTATCATTTTTTATGTCCGAGTTTCTACAGCAGTTAATTAACGGGATTGCCTGGGGCTCGATTTATGCCCTGATAGCCATAGGATACACCATGGTCTACGGGGTATTGAGGTTGATTAATTTTGCCCACGGCGATGTCTACATGGTAGGTGCCTTTGCCGGATTTTATGCAGCCAGGTGGCTGAAAATCTCAGAAGAACCGACTTTCATAGGCGTAACGGGAGTGCTTTTGTTCGCTATGTTTGCCTGCGCCCTTTTAGGTTTTATAATCGAGAAATCTGCTTACAAGCCCTTGAGAAAATCTCCCCGGCTCACTGCTTTGATCACCGCAATCGGCATTTCTCTTTTTCTGGAGAATGCAGGTCAGCTTATCTTTGGCGCAGACCCGAAGTTTTTCCCACAAATCATCACCAAGAAAAACCTGATTGCAGGCGGGGGAGTGATATTGACCAATCAACAGGCAATAGTAGTTGGTGTATCTTTGTTTATGATGATAATGTTGCAGCTTTTCATCCAGAAAACCAGAACTGGTAAGGCTATGCGCGCAGTTTCCTTTAATCGGGAAGCAGCTTCCTTAATGGGGATATCCATCGACAAGATCATCTCCGTTACCTTTGTTTTAGGTTCGGCTTTAGCTGCAGCCGCAGCTATACTTGTAGCCCTGACCAACCCGAAGATAGAGCCTTTGATGGGAATAATGCCGGGGATAAAGGCTTTTGTGGCGGCAGTTCTGGGCGGCATTGGTAATATCCCCGGGGCAATGTTAGGCGGGATGATAATGGGTGTAGCGGAGGTTATGGTGATCGGGTATCTATCGTCAACTTACAGAGATGCTATCGCCTTCGCCATATTGATTTTGATATTGCTTTTTAAACCCTCTGGTTTGTTAGGTGGATTTGCCGGAGAGAAGGTGTGAAGTCTAAAGTCCATAGTCTAAAGGCTAAAGTCTGAAAGCCAATATCGGATTATGCAATTTAAAAAAATCATTTTCATAATCGTAGTCCTGGGGTTTCTGCTTCTGCTGAACCATTATCTGCCTTCATACCTTAACCCCTATCTGCTGCAGATTTTAATTCTCATAGGTATAAATATAATGCTGGCGGTGAGTTTGAATCTTATAAATGGATTTACCGGACAATTCTCCATCGGACATGCAGGATTTATGGCTATCGGCGGATATGCTTCAGCTTTTTTCACTTATTATTTCGGGGTAAATCTAATCCAATTCTTTGGCTCTTTTCTTTTTTTCCCCTGGCTGGCAAAATCTATAGTTTTTATCTTTGCCCTTATCCTGGGAGGGGCTTTAGCTGCTCTTGCGGGTTTAGTTGTGGGTATTCCCTCTTTGAGGTTAAAAGGGGATTATTTAGCCATTGCTACCCTGGGATTTGGAGAGATAATCCGGGTGATAATCCTGAATATCGATGCAGTGGGAGGCGCCAGGGGTTTTGCAGACATCCCTGGGTATACTAATCTTTTCTGGGTGCTGTTTTTTGTGCTTATTTCCATTCTGGTGGTCAGGAATCTGGTTTATTCCACTCATGGAAGGGCGTTCCTCTCCATAAGGGAGGATGAGGTAGCAGCAGAGGCTATGGGTATAAACACTACCTATTACAAAGTCTATGCCTTTGTAATCGGAGCTTTTTTTGCAGGTATTGCAGGTGGGCTTTTCGGTCACTATCTTATGTATCTACACACTAACAGTTTCACCTTTATGAAGTCCATTGAGGTAATAATAATGGTGGTATTAGGTGGAATGGGAAGCATCACCGGCTCGATTCTGGCAGCAATCATTATGACTATATTACCCGAGTTCCTGAGAGTAGTTAAAGATTACCGTATGGTGATTTATTCACTGACTTTGGTTATTTTGATGCTCACCAGACCTCAGGGAATTTTCGGAGTGGAGGAATTCAGCCTGAGAAAGATTAAGAATATGTTTGTCAGATTC
>JAOUFL010000182.1 GCA_029858245.1 Candidatus Zixiibacteriota bacterium | reverse complement strand
AATGGTTGCAGGTATGGCACCGCCGTTCGAGGAGAAACCATTTTTCGAATATCACCTTTATACTCTGCAGTTCCCCAGCACGGTTAAGGATAATGAGGTTAAACAGATTTCTTTATTCCCCAATTCTCTGGTTAAGGTCAAAAAGACCTATACCTATGATGGGGCAAGGGAGCCCAAAAAGGTGAAGGTCAACCTGGAGTTTACAAACTCCAAGACTGAGGGGCTGGGAATCCCCTTGCCTAAAGGGAAGATCAGGGTATATAAAGAAGATGTGGATAAATCTTCGGAATTCGTGGGTGAGGATTTAATTGGACATACACCCAAAGATGAGATTGTAAGAGTTTATGTGGGAGATGCCTTCGATATAGTGGGAGAAAGGAGCAAAACCCAGTTCAAAAAGATAAGCGATAACGTTACCGAGGAAGATTACCGGATAAAGTTGAGAAACCACAAAGAGGAGAAAATTGAGGTAGTGGTAATAGAACATCTATACCCTTATTCTAACTGGGAGATATTGGAAAGTAACTTCAAATATGAGAAAAAAGATGCCAGTACCATAGAATTCAAAATTCCACTTGAAAAAAATCAGGAGCAAATCGTAAATTATAAGGTAAGGTATATTAGCTAAAGATGAGTTTTTAGAATAAATTAAAAACCAATAAAAGGAGTCCCTATGCGAAATTTGAAGCTGATTTTAATCCTTATGCTGGTCATAGTAATTAACACCTGTTCACAGGCTCAACAGATGCCAAAAAGTGCATATAAATCTTCCGCCAAGATTGAACTTAAGCTAAAGCATCCTGACTATGAAAGAGTGCTCAAGCTGTTGGAGGAGGCTAAAACCTACTACCCGGATGATGGAGAGATATGGTTCCTGCTGGGAAAAGTTTATAGTATTAAACATAGGCCAAAGGATATGCTGGCTGCTTTTGATCAGGCGTTAAAACTCACACTCAAGGATAATGAGAGGAAAGAGATAAAGGAAATTATTTCGCAGACCTGGATATCCACCTTCAATCAGGGGGTGAATTATGCCAATAAAGTCAAAGACGTGGAAAGATTCGCTGCAAATAGTTTTTCTGATTGGTCCAGCTATTCCATGTATGCTGACTCCTTGCAGCAACATTCTTCAGAGTTTGAATCATCTAATTACAACTGGAAAGGTTATGCTTCAGCTCAGGAAATAGCAATCCCCGTCGAGAAGCTGAAGGAAGAGCTATATACCAAGTCATTAGAACAATACGAAGCTGCTATGTTCCTCGATTCTACCCGCTATGAGGCATTTGTAAATGGAGCCTACGTTTCCTCCAAAATAGGAAAACCTGAAAAAGCACTTGAGTATTTTAAAAAGGCTTATGCGTTGAAACCAGATGATAATAATGTTCTCACCAACTATCTTGCTGTTCTTTTGAGCAATAAGCAATATGATGAGGCTTTGATTATCTCCGAAAAGATCCTCAAGGAAAATCCCGATGATTTGAATGTTCTCTTCAATCAGGCAGTTCTTTTGGAAACCATGGGAAGAAAAGAAGAAGCCATGAGTCTTTATAACAAAATCGTTGAGCTGGACCCAAACTCCAAGGATGTATATTTCAATCGGGCTTTGCTGTATCTTGAAGAAACTAACAGAATCGCCAAGAATTTAATCGCTCTCAGGGACTCCTTAGAAAAAAACCCCCAGGCAAAAGATCTTGTTGAGCGATCACATAAACTGATTGAGGAACAAAAGAATTTCTTTGGCAAGGCAGAAGCAGATTTCAGAAAATCAATTGAGCTGAATCCTGCGGATTACGAAAGCATGAGATTTCTGGGATACTGCTATTTGAACCAGGAAAAAATAGACGGGGCAATTGAAGTCTTGGAGGCTTTAACTCAAAAAGAGCCCGATAATAGAGAAGCCTGGGGTTATTTAAGCATTGCCTATACCAAAAAGGGCATGGTTGAGAAGGCAAAAGATGCAGAGAGAAAAGCACAGGAGCCCTAACAAAATTGATCATAATAAAAAGGGAGCAGGATACCCTGCTCCCTTTTTTTGTTAATATAATCTACAAAGGTCTGGATACTTTCTGAAGTTATATTAATCTTTTATGACACAATAACTGCACTTGAAAATATTTTTATACTGCAGAAATTTATCTGATATATTCTCCATGTCCTGATTTCCGGATATCTGATCCAATTCGGAAATTACTTTTTTCTCGGTTTGCTCTTCGACAGCAGTAGTATGCAGTCCTTCATCCCAGTTCATAAATTACTTCTCCTTTTTGTGGGGAACTGATAATAGAAAATCCTTATTTAAGAATTTCAGATCGATCAGCTCCTTGATATGTAAGATTAATTCATCCTTCTGGCAGTTGAGCTTGTGACTTAGCTTGTTTAAGGAAGACATAAGTTCAGGCTCGGCATTCAGATACTTTGCCAGTTGAATGGTTCTCAGATATTCATTAGAAAGACTACCCTTCCATAGCAGTTCCTTCATCATTTTAACCGCCAGAAAAGAGGAAAAAGTTGCCACCCTGCTGTTATGGCATTCGATGAAAAGGTCAAAGCGGTTAGCCGGGTCCTGGTACCCGCAGGTTAAACCGGAACAGGTTTCCATCTGCCCTATGGTAGCCTGCAGATCGATTATCATATGCTCAGTCAGATGAGCTATATCAGTTATCCCGCCAATGCTTTGAAAATGCAAATCCTTTTTCCCTCCACGAGGAGCAGAACCTCCTAACAAACGTGCCCAACATTTATGTTTATTCAGGTTGGGCAGGAAACTTGCTACTGTTCTATAAATTTTCTCAAAATCAAATCCCTTCTCCTTTGGAAGGAATATATCCAGAACTAGCTTAAGCTTTAACTCGCTGTGCCCTAAGAAAATATCCAGACCTGAAAGTTCAGGAAATTTGCCAATATCAAGGCTGACAATGTGCAATATCCCCTCTTTATTATTGAAAAGTTACTTTAAATATATCGGCAGTAATTAATCTTATTTAAAGTTTTATTTTATTATCTTCTTCGTCTTTAAGAATATTGGTAAGACAAACGAAATTAAAGCCTTGAAATTAAAATAGCTCTTTTCGAGCTGAAATCTGAGCCTGCCTTAGAGGTTCGGGCAGGCGGAAGTTAATACAACAATGCAGGACGATATCTAAAGAGGATTTTACAGATATTCTATTCCCGGGGGTAACAAAAATAGGCTTAACAAAATCTCTACTCCTTAAAACAATACCGATTTTCTCCTTTTTTTCAAATATATATTCGAACGACCCTTTAGTCATTTCAGGTTCTGGATAACTTCTGATGAATGCTCTTTTAGAGCAGGCGATAGCAGGAATATTAAGAAGAACCCCAAGATGGGATGCCAGTCCAAGTCTTCTCGGATGAGCTATTCCCTTTCCCGGAAATATCAAAAGGTCCGGGAGCTGAATTCTTTGCAGAATAGATAATATTTGTTCCCCACAGGAAAAGGCAAAGAAGTTCGGGGTATACGGGAAAAAAAGAGGATATATTCCTGAAAACGAATGGAGCTTTTTTAAAGCAGGATAATCGAACATGGTTATAGCTATAGCTAAGTTTGAGGAGTTAAAGTTTATCCCTACACCTCCAATTACTTTGATCTCCTGAAAACAATCTTTTGTCAGGATAAATTTGCTGAGTTTTTCTTGAATACTTTTAGCTTCTTCCAGACCAACATTCCAGGGATGGGAGTGAAATATCTTCATTTCTTTTTATGATTCAGATCCAGCCGTCTAACCTCTTGAGCCCATACTTCTTAGCCAGCTCAACAGCTTTTGCATACTCTTCGGGGGTAATTTTGCGATTCAATTGTTCTAAATCGTTTGCGTGGTAAGCAGGTCGGTATTGATCCATCAGATTCACATAGGAATTTTGGGAGAGCTCAGAGGCTATAAACCTCATAACCTCCTCTGTTCCAGCCAGATTTTCCGGAAGAACTAAGTGTCTGATAATAAGACCCCGCTGTGCAATACCATTTTTGTCTACTATAAGGTCGCCTGTTTGTTTGTGCATCTCCTTCAAAGCAGACTTCACTATCTCCGGATAATCCGGAGCATTGCAGTATCTTTCAGCTGTTTTTGCTTCTGCAAATTTATAATCAGGCATATAGATGTCAAAAACACCCTCCAGAAGCTCAAGGGTCGATACCAGATCATAACCTCCGGTATTATAGACCAAAGGCAAATCCAAACCTTTTTCTATGGCTAAGGGCAAAGCTCTTAATATCTGGGAAACCACATGGGATGGTGTTACGAAGTTAATGTTATGACATCCGATTTTTTTAAGCTTCAGCATTGTGTCAGCTAGTCCCTCATCTTCTATTGAATAACCCTGTCCCAGATGGCTGATATCATAGTTCTGGCAGAAGATACAGCCTAAATTGCAATGGGTAAAAAATATCGTTCCAGAACCTGATGTACCTACCAGTGGAGATTCCTCACCAAAATGAGGACCGAATGACGAAATATATGCCAATTTTCCAGTTTTGCAGATACCCTTTTCATCCTTCAGGCGATTGACCTTACATCTTCTGGGACAGAGCTGGCAGGAGGAAAGTTTTTTATTCAGAATCTCGATTCGCCTGAAAAGCTCCCTGGATTGGTAAAGCTTTAAATATCCCGGCTTGAAATCTTCCATCTTTGAATTATTTCCTTGTAAACA
>JAOUFL010000181.1 GCA_029858245.1 Candidatus Zixiibacteriota bacterium | reverse complement strand
AAAATTAAAATTTTTATTGCGAAAATATTTTGAATTTAGTACAATATAGAGCGACAAAGCTTGAATGTGCATATATGGGGAGAATATACTTGAACATAGTCATATAAGTATCAAAATTTGGAGGTATATTTCCAATAATTGCAGATATGAACGAGTTAACAGACACTGCTCTTAACGATAAAAATCAATAGAGGAGAATTTAATGAACAAAGTAGATTTGACAACATTGTATAGTGCCGAAGCAGCACTTGAGTTACCAAACCTTGATGATGCAAAGTATGCTTGGTTTATTTACTCGCTGGCGGCTTTATCTTCTTCTCTCCTTCAAAATCGCCAGGTTTACATTCCTAAGCCACCGACTTCCATAGAGAAAGGGGTGTCACCTCCTGGAGAACTCGCCTTCCTACTCAAGCAAAAAAATCTTGTGCCCAGTTTTGTAATAATATCAGAAGAAGCAAATCAGCGCAGTGTTAACACGACTCTGCAATGGCTAGAAGAAAATCGTTACTTTTTCGAGCATATATTAAAGGACTCTTCCTTCTGGAACCAACCTCAAATCATCGAATGGCTATCTTGGCACAAGAAGAACGAGTGGCCTCTCCGAAAGGAGAGGTTCCCAAACATTGTTGGTCCTGAGTTTGAAGACTTCGTTCGTTCGCTTGGAGTCCGAGAACAGGAAGAATTGTTTACTATTGATGTCCTAACTCGTGGTTATTATTATTGGGATTCAAGCAAGGAGAACATTTGGCTCCATCCAGTTCGTGGTTTCTATCTACCAGGTTCAGAGTTTTCTCAAACATCCGAAGCCCAACCTTTTGACTCAACAGTGATTCACCTAATAATGGGTGCTTTGGAAGAGAAAACCAGCTTTCTTGGACGAAGCGAGCGAATGAACTATTGGATAAATCAAATAATTGATGCCCAACGGCTCAGTGAGCAATTTTCCCTCAATAATCCGGCACTTCACCATGAACTGGCGAAACTCTGGAAAATAGCCAACTGGGAAAGGCGAGTTGAGCAAGTGGAGCGAATGTTCAACAAATATTGGCGGTATGCTGAACCCCTTCTCGAAGTTGCCCCTTTAAGTTTGCGAATTACTGTAAAGTTCCTAAAACCACTAGGAAGACATATTGCTGAAGGTGCTGAAGAAGGAGCTAAAAAAATTGACCAAAAATCTGTCGAACGAACTATTGAAACAGGTAAGCGTATTATCTTACTTTCAAAGAAGGGCAGCGACATATAGTAGAGTCCGATCCTCCACAGAGGATGTTGGACATTATTTTTGTATCCCGGATTCAAAAAAATTTTTGTTGCAAATCATTTTCAATTTATTATTTTGTTGAGTATAATAGTCCGAATTTGAATTGACAGCAAGGATTTATGGGTAGCGGTGGATCGATTTACGATCTTAGATGTTGAGCGTAATTATTTTATGGCGTTTTAAAGCAAGGAAAGGAACTCACGATGAACGTAACGACAAAAGCAAAGATTGACCTCAGGACTGGAGTCATTGAACTTGAAGGGTCTGAGGAGTTTGTTAGCAAGTATCTTGATGAATTTAAAATGCATTTTGAAAGCGCGCCTATACTGCGCGAGACCGATAAAGAAAAAAGTATCGCTAAGGCAGGAACAAGGAAGAAACCTCATCGACCTGCGACTTCCGGAGAACACAAGAAGGTTGGACCAAAGAAAATCGAGGTCGAGGAATTCGAGATAAAGGGCAACTCAAAAGCTAAGATTCCCTCGCTCAAAAATTTCTTGGAAGAAAAGAAAGCAATAGAGAGCTCGCCCAAGACGATCCTTGCTGTAGGTTATTACGTCACGCAGCTACTCAAGAAGGAAGAATTTAGTGAGGGTAATATTGAGTTCGCTTATAAGGCACTGGGTCTTAAAGGTCGACCAACCCATCTTCACCAAACTATCATAAACAAAAAGAATAAAGCTGCGTGGTTCGAAACAGGCAGCGATTCAACACACTGGAAAGTCGGAAGAGTCGGCCAACTGTACGTAGAAGAAAAAATGCCTGAAAAAGAGGCGTCATAAAAGATGCGAGAATCGTTATCGGACTGGATTGATAGAAAGGAGGGATTCAGCTCGCTTGGGTTTACCCAGCAAGTTAAGTACCTCGCATACTTTTACACAAAGTTGACGAATGATCCCATCTACACAGCTGGCAATATCAAAGACTATTTTGACTTGGCAGATGTTACACCGCCTTCCAACGTGAACCAATTATGCAACAATCTCGTTCTAAAGAGAGTGTTCGTTCCAGTTAGTAACGGGTATAAGCTTCATCGAGAGACTTTCCGGGAACTTGAGCATGAGTTCTCAGGAGACAAGCCAAAGAGAGCAGTCTCAAAGAAGCTGAGGGACCTCCTACGGAAAGTTAAACCCAGCCAAAACAGAACTTTCCTTAGTGAAGCAATCTCATGCTATGAGATCGGTGCTTACAGAGCTGCGATCATTATGACCTGGCTACTCGTCGTGGATAACCTGTACGAGTACATCCTCGCTCATAAGCTGACCGAATTCAATGGTGCTCTTGCCCTTCAAAATCTCAAATTAAAGAAGATTACAACGAAAGAAGATTTCAATGACCTCAAGGAAGTGAAGTTCATTGAGATTGCCAGATCTGCGAATATAATATCAAATGAGGTCAGAAAGATTCTCGACGAGAAGCTTGGCATAAGAAATACTTGTGCACACCCAAACTATATAATAGTAAAAGAATCAAAGGCAACTACCTTCATCGAAGACCTAGTAGATAATGTGTTGATTAAATACACCAAATAACTGCTCCTGACTCAGTGCTTCTAATTTGTCGGGCAGTGTCCAACAGCCCAACCTACGAAATCGCGAACTTAGCTCTCATCAACTCCTTTATCTTCACCAAATCCCCAACCAGAATCCTGTCCTCTTTAATCTCCTTAACTCTTTCTTTCAGCCTGGTAAATATCTTATTCGTCCCTATACCCGGTTTTAGCGGCGCTCTAAAACAAACCCCCTGGTAGGCACACAAAAATTCTATTGCTAGAACTTCTTCAGTATTGTTGGCTATCTCTCTTGCCTTTCTGGAGGCTATAGTCCCCATACTCACGTGGTCTTCCTGGTTCAGGGAAGTGGGAATCGAATCGACTGAGGCTGGATGGGCTAAGACTTTGTTTTCCGAGACTAAAGCGGCTGCTGTGGTCTGTGCCATCATCAAGCCTGAGTTTATTCCGGGCTGGCTTATAAGAAATGCAGGCAGGTCTGTGATATTCGGGTCCATCATCACCGCAATCCTTCTTTCGGAGATGCTGGCAAGCTCCGCTAAGGCTATGCCTAAAAAGTCTAAGGCTAATGCTACCGGCTCACCGTGAAAATTCCCGCCGGAGATTACTTTTTTCTTCTCCGGAAAAATCAGGGGGTTATCAGTGGCTGAATTTATCTCAATCTGCAAGACCGAGCGGACATAACTCAAAGCATCCCTTATTGCACCGTGAACCTGTGGCATACAGCGAAAAGAATAAGGGTCCTGAACCTTAGGGCAGGCTTTGTGAAACTCCCTTATCTGGCTATATTTCATAAGCTGAATTAAATTCCTGGCGGTAATCGCCTGTCCCTTGTGCCTTCTTGCTTTTTGCAAATCCTCGTCAAAAGCCACCGGCGTTGCCAAAGCTGCCTCACAGCTTAATGCCCCTGCCATATCAGCCAGCTCAGACAGCCTTTCTGCTTTAAGCAAAGTCAGAACACCCAGGCTGGCCATCAGCTCGGTGCCATTAACCAGGGCAATCCCCTCCTTGGCAGAAAGCTTCAAAGGTTTTAGCCCTGCTTTTTTCAATGCCTGTTTACCCGAATAAAGTTTTTTCTTGTAAAAAGCCCAGCCCTCTCCTATCAGGACCAGGGCAATGAAGGATAAGGGAGCTAAGTCACCCGATGCCCCTACCGAGCCTTTTTCCGGAACCATAGGGGTTACCCCGGAGTTCAGTAATTTGATCAGATTCTCGATAACCTGCATTCTCACCCCGGAATGACCCTTGGCTAAGACATTTGCCTGAAGAAGCATGGCAGCCCTGACCTCTTCATTACAGAAGACCGGGCCTACTCCGAAGGCATGGCTTAAGACTAAGTTTCTCTGCAGTTTTTCTATTTCCGAAGAACTGATCTTAACCCTGCAGAGCTTACCGAAGCCGGTATTGATCCCGTAAACAGTATCCCCCCTTCTGAGTAGTTCCTCCACATATTTTCTGCAGCGTTTTATTCGGGGAATAGCTTCTCTGGATAGTTTCACCCTTGCTCTTGCATAAGCAACTGCTTCCAGCTCATCCAGCTTTAAACTCTGTCCATCTATGGTTACGTACCTCATATCCTGCTCCTTCTTTACATATCAAATTAATTTGTGTTCAACGATAATTGCCTGTGACCTAATCTGTTCAGCAAAAAGATTAACTATTTCCTCAGATTAAAACAGACCATCTTGATGTCCGTCATCTCCTCAATGGCGTATTTCAAACCTTCCCTGCCGATACCGCTTTCTTTTACCCCGCCGTAAGGCATATTATCTGCCCGGTAGGTAGGATAGTCGTTTATTATCACCCCTCCTACTTTTATTCCCTTGATGGCTTGAAAGGCTTTTTCGATATCCCGGGTAAATATACCTGCCTGGAGCCCGTACCTCGAGTTATCTACCATCTTAACCGCATCTGAAAAATCCTCAAAGGGAACCAGAGAGACCACCGGGGCAAAA
>JAOUFL010000180.1 GCA_029858245.1 Candidatus Zixiibacteriota bacterium | reverse complement strand
AAAAGAATTAATTGTTCAGGTACTTTTTTATTTTAGTAGATTGCTTGATTTTGGGAACCTCAATTTTTTCGCTATCGATTTCAGGTAATTTCAACTCCTCCATTCCGGGTATTTTTAGTTCTTCCGGCTCCTCAGCTATAGCAGACGTGGCATCTTTGCCGAATTTCTGAATCTCCATATTCATCTCTTTGGAAGCAGATTTTACCAGGCCAAAAAAAGGTATTTCTACAGACTGCCAGATCTCCGAAATCTCTTTCTTTTCGGAGATATATTGAAGGTGGGTACATTCAAGTTTACCAGCCGGTGTATCCAGGGTTTCTTTCCCCAAATTTTCTATCTCTTCCTTCTTACTGGATTCTTTCTTTTCTTTATCCATGGGAGCATTTATCATCTGCATCATTCCAGCCGGCAGTTCCATTGCCTTATCCTTATTATGCTTTAAGACCATTCGCTTTATATTCCCCTCTTTCTGGGGATTTCCGGAAATAAGCATTTTTACTATATCCACATCCCCTGTTTTTGGATTTTCAGTTTGATACTCATACCAGAAAAGCTCTTCTCCTTTGATCGTTTTCTCCTTCCCCACAATCGACATTTTGACTATATTCTCAGCTTTTTCACCTGGATAGGTTAATTTATATTCTGCATAGCTGCCCACATCTGGCATTTTGTACTCCCCGAAAATCTCCGGCATTCTCCCGGGTATTGGGATTCCGGGCATCTGTGCATCTGCTGTCAGAACCATGAAGAAGAATAAAAACAACCAAACTAAAAACTTTTTGGAACCCATAAAACCTCCTTGAAACATTTAGTCAATTTTTTTGAGGGATAGAACAATGTTCACTCCCTGTAACCTTAGAGTAATAAATGGGTCGCACTACGAACCAGGGTCAAGCTCAATAAATTGGGTAGCTACTTCTCCCTCTTGAATCCTCTCATCAATTTCAGAATTATTCCCTTCTGGATATGAAGTCTGTTTTCCGCCTGGTCAAATACCACTGAGTTTTTGCCATCCATAGCCTGATCTGTGATCTCCTCTCCTCTATGGGCAGGTAGACAATGCATCACCAGACAATCCTTTTTTGCGTGCCGGATTAACTCCGTATTAATTTGAAATTTTCTCAGTAAGCTTACCTTCTTTTCGTATAAACTCTCCTGCCCCATACTTGCCCAGACATCTGTATATAAGACATCTGCATCTTTTACTGCCGAGATTGGGTTATCGGTTAGATTGACTTTGCTTATCTTTGATTCTTTAGCTCTTTTTAAAACACCTTTATCCGGAAACGTTTCAGCAGAGGTGCCAATTCTCAAATCCAGGGGTATTATAGAAGCTGCATCCAGCCAGGAATTGCATACGTTATTTCCATCACCCAGGTAGGCTATGGAGATATTTTCGATTTTTTTCCTTTTTTCCCAGATAGTGAATATATCACCCAAAATCTGGCAGGGATGATAAAGGTCAGTCAAGGCATTGATAACCGGGATATCCGAATATTTAGTTAATTCTTCAACTCCAGAGTGTTCATAAGTGCGTATGACGATTAAATCCACCATTCGTGATAAGACTTTAGCGCCATCATAAAACCATTCTCTTTTCTCTGGATCATCTTTTTTACCTAATTTGAATTCATCTCTGGTGATATAATACGAACTGCCTCCCAGTTGTTGTATTCCCACCTCGAAACTAATTCTGGTTCTTAAAGAAGGCTTATGAAAGATACAGGCAACAGCTTTATTTTTAAGAGGCTGGGATTTTAACTTGCCCTTTTTCATATCACTGGTTAATTTGAAAACCTCCTTTATCTCTTTTGCAGAAAAATCCGAAACTGCCAAAAAATCTTTTTTCATGTAACCTCCTCAATTCAGGAATTGAAAGCAATTTAGAAATGTTCTATTATAAGTCAAGAAAAATAAAATAATTTAAAAAGTTAATCAATATATATAACTAAGCATAGGTACTATGTAACTGACTTGTAATATATAAGTTACCCTACTATCTTAAAGTAATAAATCAAGATGCTGAATAGTTTTAAGTCTAATCGATCAAAGATTATAATATAACTTAAAACAGTTATAAATTGTTTATGACGCTATGTTTTTTTATTTGACTTTTTTCAATAAAATGCTATTATGAATTGAGGAGGGGAAGTAACCTTTTTAAGGGCTGGAGAAAATCGGATGGTGCTTGGTAGATTGTACTGAGCGGAAAAGGTTAGACACCAATTTATATTTTCATAATATAAAAGGTATATGATGCAACTGTGTTTTTTGGTTAGAATAACCCTTTATGCCAAATACTATACCAGAAGATAACTTTAATTCTTCCCTGTAAAACAGGTTAGCTTACATTGTATAAATTAAAAATCAGCGTCAGGTATAATTTTTTAAACTTAAACCTCAGCATATAGACTATTTATTGATTATTGAATACTCTAAGCAAGGAGGTGAAATAAAAAATCAACTCCAGCAGGAGGTATTAATAAGAAGGAGAAAAGAGCATATCAAGTTTTTAATATGCTTTCCGAATTAATTAAAAACATAAGGAGGTGGTCCGAGGTAAGGTATTTAACCTGTTATTATTTATATGAGCATCTTAAACCCAATAAAGGAGTAGGGAAATGATAAAAAGAATATTGTTTTTAATTTTTATTCTATTGTTTATCACAAGCTTAATAGCTTTCGGGGCTATGAAATCCGACAAGGCTGTGGATAAGAAAATGGCTCAAAGGCTGGAGCAGATGGAAAAAGCTGATTATGCAGACGGGGAGGTAAGTACACCTTATATCATCTCGTCAGACCCCAAGATTTTATTTCCTGCTACAGGTGATACTGCTGGTTACACCTATCAAGACTATCAGCACAACGACTGCCAGAGACGGCAGATAGCTTATAGCCCTGTTGGTCCTATAGTTCATACAACCTGGATGAATTTAGTAGAGGAGGGTGGTAATCGTTATATGGACTATAATTCCTGGGACCCCTTTGGAGGATGGCTTATCGCAGGCGGTATGCATGTTACACCAGCTGTACCAAGGGGAGGGTATGGTGGCCTGGATCTGCTGCCGGATGACAGGGAAGTGTTGTGTTACCACCGGTGGGAACCTGTCCCGGGTTTATGGGCAACTACCATCTCTTTAGAACAGGTAACTCCTGGATTAGGAGAACTCAATGCCTTTGATATACCTGATTCGGTAGCAGGCAGCTCTGCCCCGGGGACGTGGCCCGTAATGGCAATATCCAAACAGCTCAGGGGTGATACTGCATTTATGCACATCACTCATGCTGAAAGACAAACTGCTGGTTCTGTTGACAAGGGTTCAGGGTATGTGCGGTGTTTTGAGAAACCAGGTAACATAGATACCTTAGTTTGTCAATCTCCCGGTTGGTCTTCTGCATTAAAAATCCCAAAAAATACAAAACTGGCTCCAAATAAAGTCCCTTATAGAGTTACCACTGCCAGATTGGGTGTTATAGATGTAGCTACTTCTCCAGTCTCCGAGAATGTTGCCCTAACCTGGTTACAGAACTATGAATCAAACCAAACTCAAAATGAGTTGATGTATGTGGAATCTACCAATAACGGTGATGACTGGATGAGTGCAGGTTATATGACCCCCATAAAACTTACCAGCTATGAGGGAACTGATATCAGGGCATACGACGATTTAGCTATAGTCTATGATTATGAAAATGGATTGCATATAATGTGGACCACTTTTCCTTCCACGAATTCAAACGATGTCAGCTTATGGCACTGGAATCCCTCTACCGGGATTCGCAAGGCAAGTGCTGCTACTGCTTCCACCTCTGTGGACCCTGGAGTATGGAACCTCATTATAGCTAAGTTCACCCTGGGTGTCTGGCCCGACTCTGATTACCTCTATATAACCTATACCAAATTTAAGGATGGCGATATCTCAGCGGCTGAGTATGCCAATGGAGATCTTTGCGTAAGGGGTTCTACCAATGGAGGATTAACCTGGGGTCCTGAAGTTAATATGACCAACACCAATACCAATGGTTGTACTGCAGGAAATTGTTTAAGTGAGCACTGGTCATCTATGGCAGAGATAGTAAATGATTCACTTCACATTCTTTACATAGAGGATAAAGATGCTGGCGGTGTAGCCCAGACAGAGGGTGATTATACTAATAATGCTGTTCGCTATTTAAGGTATGCACGTCCTTCGATACCGGCAGCAGCTTCAATAGCTTATACTCCCGCTTCAATGAATGCTCCATTCCTCTGGGCAACCAATGGTGGAAACACTTCCGATACAATGACTTTTGACAACACCGGAACATCGACTTTATATGTGACTTTAAGCGGACCCAGCTGGCTGACCATTAATCCTAATACTTTCAGCATAGCGGAGGCAGGAGCAGCCCAGGAAGTGTATTTAACTTTCAACGGAGCAAGCTTTAATGATACACTAATAATTGACAGTATGATGGTTGCCTCCAATAACGGGGTAAATGGATTAGTTTATAGTGATACAGACATGGTAGGCATACACTTTGTGGTAACAGATGAGTTTTACCGTGTAGAATATGACACCTGTGATTATTCACCCATCACCCAGGTATCCAATATGGGTAACCTTGGCAGCCAGGACTTTGACAGTGTAGGTATGTTCTATAAGGGTAATAATTATCTGTTTGAGTTCAGCCCGGTATTTGTCACAGGCGATTTAGACGGTCTCGGACCGGTAGGCTTCACCTGGATACATCAGGATCATAATGATTT
>JAOUFL010000179.1 GCA_029858245.1 Candidatus Zixiibacteriota bacterium | reverse complement strand
CGTTATAATTGATTTTGAGCTTTATAGAAGCACTACCTCCCAAAGCGTTTCTCATGGTCTTGCCTTTGTAAATCCGGGCGATACCGCTCAGTTTCCTGAGGATAGCCTATATCGCAGATTTGAACGGGTTGAGGAAAAAGACTATTATGTTTACGGCACTAAAACAGAAAAGATAGAAGGTAACCTCAGACGGATAACCCTGCCGTTTGTTCAGTTATTCTTTACTTTAGAGGAAAACAAAATTTTAGCCTATTATGCTGAAGTGGAACGTAAAATTGGCGGGGTATTAGATACAGTATATATCGGGAGTATCGATACTACCAGTTCAAGCACTGTAAATGATATCACCTTCCTGCTCAAACTTTTAAAGCCGGAATCTCCTAAACCAGAAGATATCACCTGGGAATACGAGTGGAGAAATGTATATTTTTTGAAGTCCAGACCTATAGACAAAGACGGATTAAAAATTGACGTTTATAAGAGCAGGGGAAGGGAAGATATAAGTGTAGATCCCAACCATCAGGATGGCGTAAGGTACCTGCAGTTGTTAAAGCTTGATAGATATGACCAGAGTGGAAATGAAGCCGCAGATGGCATCATAGATTTCAGCCAGATAGATTTTGAACAGGGGCTCCTTTTTTTCCCTGACAGGCACCCCTTTGATCTGGATACACTGACAGAAAAGGTATCTCCGATATATCAATCAAACCTGCAGATGGACCGATCACAGGCAAGCACTTACTATATCAATGTTGAGTCGAAAAGCCGCAAGAGCGAATATAATCTGCATTCCAATATAATCGAGGGCTCGGAGCTGGTAACCATAAATGGTAATCCCTTAGCCAGAGGACGGGATTACCAGATAGATTATCAGATTGGGACTATCTCCTTTTTAACAGAGCAGGCTTCAGACCCTACTGCAGATATAAAGGTAGATTACGAGTATGCACCTTTTATAATGGCGGATAAGAAATCACTTTACGGTCTTCAGGCAGATTACACCACAGAACGGGGGCTAAGGTTAAATAGTGTAGTACTTTACAAAAGCGAAAAATCGTATGATCAAAAACCCAGAGTTGGTGAGGAGCCTAAAAGGAATTTCGTCTGGGGTGTTGACCTCATACAGAAACTTACACCACCCGTTATGACCAGAATGGTTGATGCCCTGCCTCTTTACGGAACTGAGGAGCCATCCACCCTTGACCTAACTCTTAAAGTAGCCCAGAGCATACCCAATCCAAATCTTAAAAATGAAGCCTACATAGATGATTTCGAAAGCTCCCGTCAGTACACAGACTTAAGCGTTTTACGTCACGTATGGACTCTGTCCAGCCTGCCCCGGGGAGATTGGCAGAGAGCCAGGATGATCTGGTATAATCCTTATGACCAGGTTCGTCTGCAGGATATCTGGCCCAACTATCAGGTTCAGGAAAAAGACAGGTTAACTCATATACTGAATTTAGTGCTTTATCCTGACAGGCCACATGCTCCTATAGATACAACAAATGGCAAATTTGACCCTGTTTCCATAGGAAAGTCCTGTAATGGTATAATGAGGGATTTTGGACCCGGAAGCTGGAACCAGACCAAAACCCGGTTTCTGGAAATCTGGCTGAAAACCGACTGGCGCAGGGGTGAGCAGGGTAAAAATGGAGTCTTAAGGATTGACCTCGGGGAGATAAGCGAGGATATAAATGCAGATGATACCCTGAATACTGAAGACAGGGAAGTTAATGGACAGAGGAACGGCATATTGGAAGAAGATGAGGATACCGGGCTTGATGGAATTAAAGATGATTCTAATAATATTGACTGGAGCGGAGATAACTGGGCTTATGATGCTTCAAAGGATAAGAATGATTATAGTCAAATAAATGGAACAGAGGGGAACAAAGATGACGGGGTCAGTGTCTATAAAATTGATACTGAGGACATAAACTCCAACGATATTCTGGATAAGACAAACAATTATTACGAATTCACCATAGATTTGAACGATACTTCCTCAAGTCCTTATTATATTTCGGGAAGTTATCCCACCGGCTGGGTTCTCTACCGCATTCCTTTGCAGGAGATTCCGAATTCGAATAAGATAGAAGAACCCAATCTGAGCTACATAAAGTTTGCTCGAATCTGGCTTTCCCCTTCTGACCAGTTAACTACCGACAGCGTTTTTGTGCAAATTGCTTCAGTTGAGCTGGTGGGTAATAGATGGCAGAGTGCTGGTATTATTCCAATGTATAATATTACCGACTCGTCCGTAACCAGGAATAAATTATTACCCGTAGATGATAAATGGGTGAATGAATATCTGGTGGAAGACACCACTCACGGCTCATTAGAGGTTTTCGTGATAAATACCTACGAGAATCAGGATTATACATCTCCACCCGGTGTAGCCGGGGAAGTTGACCGGTATACAGACGTGCGTCAGAGGGAACAATCTCTGGTTTTGAAATACCAGGACATCGAACCGGGTTATCTGGGTATGGCTGAGCGGTATTTATATGGATATGATAACTATACTAATTATCAAAGGCTCAAGATGTTCGTGCATGGACCATCTGAAGGTAACGCCGTTAAGTTTTTTTACCGGATGGGAACAAATCAGAACATATTCTATGAATATCAAACCTATATTTATCCCGGCTGGGATCCCAGAAACGAGGTGAATATTGATTTCAGCCAGATTACCGCTTTAAAAAACTATATGCTGATTAATGCTACCCGGGATTCCGTTGCCTCACCGGATACGATTATCGGGAACTACAGGATTAAAGGAAATCCCAGCCTGGGCAATATCAGGTGGTTTGCCGTAGGAGTGTATAATGATACCTTATTTCAGGATTCGACAAAAAACTGGAGAGAGATTTCAGGTGAGATCTGGGTTAATGAGCTCAAGGTTACAGATGTGAGAAAGGTGGCAGGATGGACTTATGCTGGGAATATCTCAGCCAAATTTGCGGATCTGGCAACTTTAGCAGTTACTTATTCCCAGAAAGACAGCGAGTTCAGAGGACTGGCAGATCTGCAGGGTTCAGGTACTAACTCCACAGCTTTTTCGATGAGCTTTGATACCCATTTAGAAAGGTTTCTTCCCACTTCCTGGGGATTAAATTTACCTTTTTCTGTTAACTATTCAAAAACACTTAGTCTGCCAAGGTTAAAACCAGGCTCAGATATAGTATTACCCAGTGAGCTGAGGAACAATGAGAGATCAGAATCTGTAACTAAGAGACTTACCTTTAATCCCCAATTTACACGCAATACCAATAACTGGCTGGTGAAGCTTACCCTGAAAAGGTTGAGCCTTAATCCGGCTATATCGTATTCTCGCACAGATACTAGAATTCCGAATGTACCGGTTTCCTGGAGTAAAAATTACCAGTTCGGTTTCAAATACGATATGACCCCGGGAAAAAATGTTACCGTTTTACCCTTTAAAGGTTTTGCCTCGGTTTTCTTATTGAAAAAGCTTGCTTCCGAGACCATAACTTTCCTTCCCTCTAACCTTATATTCACTTCGTTAGTTAAAGGAGGAAGATCTTATTCCCAGAGCAATGTGGGGAATATCACCACAAATTATTACCGTGATCTTATAGGCAACATCGATGCTATGATGTCTCCGCTGAAAACCGTGAAGGTAAGTTATAAATTTAAAACCAGCAGAGACATCAGATACAATAAGGACATTAAATTCGCTCTTATACCAAAGAAGGCAAAACTGGGAATAGAGATAAACAGGGACCAGAGTTTTGCTGTAAACTATGATCCTAAATGGCTGGAGATCTTAGACCCGAGCTTCGCTTTCACCTCTTACTACAAGGAGAATGCAGATCCCAAACGCTACCAGGGAACTATGTCTGTTGGAAACACTTCGAACAAAAACGCAAGCTTCACCTTTTACTGGCAGAAAATTTTTGGTATTTTAAAACCCAAGGAGAAAAAGGAAGCAAAAAATATAAATCCTTTGAACTGGATCAGAGAGTTTGTAGGTGGGTTAAGCTATAATCTTCAAACCCTTAACATAAACTATCGCATAGCCGAGAGCTCAAGCAAAAGCGGTCTCTTGAAAAGACCGTCCCTGGCTTACCAGTTCGGGTTTACCCATGAAGCCAATGTGCCCCTGTCCCCAGACCCAAAATTTTCCACATCAGACGGACGAAGAACCAGCAAGTTACTGGACTTGAGCAGCGGATTGAAAATCAGCACAGATATCAGTATCTCCAGCATCAGGTATTCCAGAATTATAACCACGACGCTGGCCTCTGGAAAACCGGTCAGGAACATAGATCTGATATTCCCGGATATGAGGGTAACCTGGAACAGATTGGAGAGCTTGATATTTTTCAAGAGATTTGCTGCCAGCGCCAATTATGCTTTTGGTTTCAAAAAAGAGGTTAAAACAACTGAAGATGGAATTACGTATCGCCCAACTGACAGAGAAATCATCACCAGTTTCTCCCCCCTGGTCTCGCTGACTATGACTCTCAAAAATAAAGTCCAGACAAACTTTAATCTGGATAGGCAGGCAACTGAAAAGCGAAACCTTTCCTATCAGGAGGGGGGCATTGAAAAGAGTTTGAGTACTTCTGAAACCTATACAGTTAATACCTCCTACTCCTTTAGTGCACCCAAGGGTTTAAAGCTTCCCTTCCTCAAAAAGATAAAATTTCGAAGCACTTTAAACCTGAGCTTATCAATATCCCTCAGGAATATCCAGAGCAAAAACAAAGTCAGGGGAAAAGGGTATGTAATGAATGGAGACTCAAAAGAATTCTCATTAATGCCGCGAGCGAGTTATAGTTTCTCATCCCAGGTAAATGGAGGTTTATCCGGGCGTTGGGCTGATTCCAAAAAT
>JAOUFL010000178.1 GCA_029858245.1 Candidatus Zixiibacteriota bacterium | reverse complement strand
AAATGGCGGTTACGATATCTTACTACCAGTAAGGTCTACGGTTACTCCTCTGGTGGCTGAGAATGAGGAAGAGCTCAGCCGATATGCGAATTTCGTAATTACTTCAAAGGATTCGATGGAAATCGCCAACAATAAAGAAAAGACTTTTAAATTTGCAGAGAAAATCGGCATACCTATTCCCAAGACGTTTTATCCCCGGAGTATGGATGAGGTAGAGCTGGCAGTTAAAGAGCTAAGTTTTCCGGTGGTGATAAAAGCTTCGCATGGAGCAGGTTCGAGAGGTGTTTTTTATGTTAATACCCATGAAACTCTCTTCTCTTTCTTCAACAATTATTTTTCCTCTTCGAGGACAGGAGAAACCAGAACTTCTATGATACAGGAACTGATTTGGGGTGGAGGATACGGGTTCTTTTCAATTTTCAACCAGGGTGAACCCAGGGCTATTTTTATGCATAAGAGGATCAGAGAGTATCCCATTACCGGTGGACCAAGTACCGTGGCGGAAAGTTATTATAATCCGAGATTGAAAGAGCTGGGCTTGAAACTATTAAAGGAATTGAAATGGAACGGGGTGGCTATGGTGGAATTCAAAAAAGACGTCAAGGATGACGAATTCAAACTGATGGAGATAAATCCAAAGTTCTGGGGTTCTCTTAACTTAGCCATTGCTTCCGGAGTTGATTTTCCCTATCTTTTCTGTTTACAGGCAATGAAAGAAAGGTATGAGCCGGTTTTTGAATATAAAAAGGGGGTTAAATTCAGATGGTTATTCCCCGGAGATTTTATGAATCTTCTGGCGCATTACGGATTCTCAAAAGATTTTTATAAGGACTTCTTCGATAAGAACGTGTGCTATGACATCTCCGCATCTGATATAAAACCCAATATACTGGAGCTTTTTTTGGTGGCTGGTTATTTTATCCAGAACAAGGGAAAGATAAGGTATCCTCAAGGTAAACCTCTTTTAAGAAAGAAGATTTAGCTTAAAAAGGATATTAGATGGAAAAAGGCGAAAGTCTTTATCTCGATTTACATATCCACTCCAGTTATTCTAAAGATTCCCTGCAAAGCCCTGAAAAGATCATTGAGATGAGTCTGAAAAAAGGTCTTTCAGTCATTGCCATAGTCGATCACGACTCCATATCAGGCGGATTAAAAGCCAGAGAGATAAATAAGAGTAACTTAGAGATAATAGTGGGTCTGGAGGTAAAAACGGAATTCGGAGATGTGATAGGACTTTTTCTGGAAAAAGGGATTCAAACTAAAAACTTTTTCGAACTGGTGTCAGAGATAAAAAAACAAGATGGATTGGTTATGTTGCCTCATCCTTATAAAAAGCATAAACTGGAGAAAAGATTTTTGGAAAAAGTAGATCTACTGGAAGTATACAATAGTCGATTGAAACAGAGTTTAAATATAAAAGCCCTGAACCTTTCAAAGGAGCTCTCCCTGCCTCAAGTCTCAGGCAGTGATGCACATTTTCCCTGGGAGATAGGCAGGGGAAGGATGAAGATTAAAAAACCTCTTAATCCTTTAGACTTAAAAAAAATCCTGCTGTCTGAAGAAAGGGAATTCATAGTGAAGCAAACAGGTTTTTTCTGGGAACTGGCAAGCCAGTGTGTTAAATACTTAAAAAAATCTCAGATTCTTTAAAAAAATGAAAATCTGGTTTTACATCGGGTCTTCTCCTGAATATCAACCCAAGATAAAATATACCGTTGATTTATTCTTCTCCATATATGGCTTGAAATGCGAATATATGGATTCAGGGAAGACGGATATAAAATCATTGATTGCAAAGGATGACCTATTGATGGTATATGATAAGATAGAAAGATTGGAATTTTTTAGAGAGCTGGCTAAGGATAACTTTGACTTGTTTTATCTAATTGACCTTTTCGCCGAGATATATTCAGGACAATTCCCACCTTCTTTTAAAAACTTAAAAAATAAAGAAACAGGAGAGAAGACCCCGATACTTTTTGACTTGCCAGTTACGGACAAAAATGAACTTTGCTCCACAGAGACTAAAGAAAACAAAACCTATTCCGGGATAACCTGGAGGGAAGATAAGAATATAGAAGCTGTATTCTATGGAGATTTGGTTGCTTCATCCTTTTATTTTTTAACCCTGCAGGAAGAAATTCGTTCTGATAAAAAGGATAAACATGGAAGGTTTAAAGCTCTATTCAGCTTCAGGAAAGAAAAAAACCTGATCGATTTCCCTTTGGTCAATAGTTATTTCAAACTGATTTTAGATTTAATTCAAAAGCGTTTTTCCAAAAGAAATCTGCCCTTGATGCGAAAATCTTTCTGGCCAGGCGGGGTTCCCCTGGCAGTGGTCCTGACCCATGATGTGGATATCCTGGATAAATGGCTGGGCTATGCTCTTTTCAGAGGGGTTCAGCTTTTAATCAAGGGCAGGGTAAGAGATTTTTTCCTTCTGCTTGGGAAAATGTTAACATCTATTCTTAAAAAGAAGAACCCGGCACTTTCGTTTGCTTTCCTTAGGCAGATAGAAAAGGGGCTAAACTTTGGCTCTACATTTTTCTTTCTGGCAGGAAAACCAAAATTTAAATCTATGCTGAAGTCTGATATCACCTATGACATAACCAGAGAGAGGAATAAGGCTATTTTGAAAAATATCAAATCTGATTTGCATGAGGTGGGATTACATGGAAGTTATGAGTCATTTTCAGATGACCAAAAAGTGAAAGAGGAAAAGAATCTTCTGGAAAGCTCTCTGGGCGATTCAATAAATGGGATAAGACAGCATTTTCTGAGATTCGCTTACCCGCAGACCTGGCATATTCAGGAGAATCTGGGCTTTCTGTACGATTGCTCCCTGGGATATCCGGATGCAAGCGGCTTCAAATCAGGTCTGGCTTTTCCTTTTTATCCTTATGATGATTCCACAGATAAGATTGTTAAGGTTCTGCAACTAAATACTAATGTGATGGATCAGACATATGTTAAGTATAAAAAACAGAACCTTATGAATATGAAACAAGAGATATACGAAATCCTGACCAGAGTCGAACAGTCTGGTGGTCTGGTGAATCTGCTCTGGCATACCAGTGTAGTGGATGAGTTCGCCTTCTTCGGGTTTATGAGAGCCTATCAGGAAATTTTAAATTATCTTAAGCACAAAAAAGCCTTTGTCAGCTCAGGAAAAAGAATCGCAATATGGTGGCGGAAAAGAGAAAACTTAATTCTGCTTTCTTCCTTGATTTCAGAGAAAAATGTTTTTGAATGGGAGTATATGTCCGGAGATTTGCTGGATAAAGCAACCTTAGAACTGTACTTTACAGATGCGGATAAATACCATATCCGGGCGGAGAATATCGATATAAAAGCAGGGATGAAAAAGGATTTTGTCTTAGTAGAGCTTTCCGGACTGAAGCCCAACCAGAAATTCAAGATATCTTTGCATAAAAAAGATGAATAATAAAAAGGTCCTATTTTTAAGTCAATCGTTTATCAGGTTCAAAGGTGACATAACCAGCCACTTCCTTTTCACCCTGGCTAAAGGAATACTCGGAGCAGGTTATGATTTAAGAGCGGTTGTTCCGCACCAGAGAGGTTTAAAAACTCTCGAGAAGATAGATGGATTGCCGGTATATCGATTCAGATATATGCTGCCTTCCCTGGAGAACTTAGCCTATACCGGTAACATGAAAGAGATAGTAACCAGAAACCTGTTCAATCGAATGATTTTTCTTTTTTTCCTTTTTTTCTATTTCCTGAAAGCATATAAAGTTTCAAAAAGGTTTAATGTTCAGATAATTCATACTCACTGGTGGGTTCCCAGTGGTTTAATTGGATGTCTTGTCAGCTACCTGCTAAAGATTCCTCTTTTGATAACCACACATGGCACAGATCTGAGAATTATCACAGATTCCAGGCTATCAACTTTTTTAGCCAAAATAGTTTTTCATAAAGCCAGCTACATTACCGTGGTCTCGAACTTCCTGAAGAAAAAATTGGTGTCTGAGCTGAATCTTCCGGAAGAAAAAGTACTGGTTATACCTATGCCGGTTAATACCGAGAAGATCAAGGTTTTTTCGACCGGGGAAACTAAATCAAGCAAAGTTATCCTTTGCGTTGCCCGCTATACCAAACAGAAAAAACTTAAGGTTCTGCTGGAAGCTCTGTCACTTTTAAAAGAATGGAATGTGGATTTCGAGGTGATTTTAATCGGTGAAGGACCAGAAAGAGAGGAGCTTGTGCGAAGGATTAAAGCACTATCTCTGGAAGAACGAATAAAACTCGTGGGACTTATTCCGCAGGAGGAATTAAATAAGTATTATAATCTGAGCGGTGTGGTTTTGTTGCCTTCCGTGGGCGAGGGTTTTGGTCTGGTTTTAGTTGAAGCGGGATTATGCAAGAAGCCGGTGATAGGTACAGATTCTGGAGGGATCCCGGATATTATCGAAGATGGAGTTTCCGGGATTTTAGTTCCCCCTGAAGACAAGCTTGCCCTGGCTTTAGCAATTAAGGGGATACTTTCTGATGAAAAGCTGGCGATGAGATTAGGGCAGAATGCATATGAGCAGGCATGGAAAAGATTTTCCCCGGAAGCGATTATCGAAAGGTTTTTATCCATATATGGAAAATTACTTAGTGAGAATAAATAAATGATTTTAACAAAAAGATTAAAAGTGGTATTTAGTTTGGGATCAAGCTCAACAGGGCAATTTCTGTGGAAAGAGGCAGAAAGGAGCAGGAGCTGAAAGTAAAAAAGGTTTTATATAAGATGGTCCAGGGGTTAATCCTTTTAATTATCTTCTACTTTTTAGGTCAAAGTTTATTCTTGAATTGGAGCAAGGTAAAAGGGTATCAGTGGGAACTGGATTATCGGCTTTTAATAATATCCTTT
>JAOUFL010000010.1 GCA_029858245.1 Candidatus Zixiibacteriota bacterium | reverse complement strand
CCTCAGGGAACTTTTTCAAAGCTTTAAGTAGATTGCCCAGATTGTTGTGTGCATCTGCATCATCCGGGTTAAGCTTAATTGCGGTTCGATATTCTTTCTCAGCCTCCGGGAACTTTTTCAAAGCTTTAAGTAGAACGCCCAGATTGTAGTGTGCTACTGCTAAATCCGGGTTAAGCTTAATTGCGGTTCGATATTCTTTCTCAGCCTCAGGGAACTTCTTCAAATCATAAAGTAGAACGCCCAGATTGTTGTGTGCCTCTGCATAATCCGGGTTAAGCTTAATTGCGGTTCGATATTCTTTCTCTGCCTCAGGGAACTTTTTCAAAGCTTTAAGTAGATTGCCCAGATTGTTGTGTGCATCTGCATCATCCGGGTTAAGCTTAATCGATTTGTTATAACAGTCAATACCCTCCTCAAGATTTTTTCGATAATAGAAACTATTGCCTAAATAGAATAGATTGTCAGCATCTTTTAAAATAAACAATTCTTCTTTTAATTCAGTTAAAATTGAATCCGAAACTGAATAATCTGTTATGAATTTATTATCTAAATAAGAATCGTGGGAAATGGAAATAAAGTCATCATATCTTTGTATGAAACCATTCTCCTGCAAAATCCTTAGCTTGTTGTCCCATTGATATCTCTCCCCTTTAAGTTCAAAGATTCTACCCTTAGCGATATTTTTTACCAGCTCCTCTGTCCATAGAAATATGTTTGCTTCTTTTAAAAGCTTCAAAATATGCATAATAGTCTTTGGCTCGCTTTGTAAATCCTTATATCTTTTCTCCATCTGATCCAGACCCAAAACGATTGAGCCGGGTGTTCCATCCGAGGTAACCTCCTCCCATTTCTTGCCAATCCCTTTTGTTAAATCCTTTTGCTCTTCTTCACTCAGGATACTCGGCTCTACTTTATTAACCTTGCATTGATAAAAAAGGGTGTCCATCTCCTTCTGCCCAAAAGCCTGGTCAAATTCTTTCCCGGTTCTGCAGGTAGCAAGGACTTTTAGCTCCTTAGAGTTTTTCCTCAAAACTGCAATCAGCTCATCCAGACCAAACTTGCCGACATACTTTTCTAAATCGTCCAGGAATAAGATAATCTTTTTCTGTGAAAAGAATTGCGGGAACTTAAGGTTTTGAATCTCGATTTTCTCGTAAGCAGGTTTTAATAGATAGTAGTCTTTAAATTTTTTAGCTACTTCAAAAGCACCTCTGGTCTTACCAATGCCGGGCTTGCCAGTTATGAAAGCAATCCCCTTCTCTGTAAATGATTTTTCAGCTTCATTATCGCTATCCCGGTTAATATAAGTTTCATAATAGCTGAAGATTCCAAAATCAGAGGGCTCTAATTCGGAGATTGATCTATAAACAGGAAAGTTCTTCTTGAACTCTGTTAGTAACCCCTCTGTTCTCTTTCTCTCTAATTCTATTCTTTCTTTTTCTACTTTTGTTCTTTCTCTATGCCGCTCATAAAAAGATAAGAGGATTATTATCAGAATAATTGCTAAGGGTAATAAGTATATTTCGATAAGAAAAGCCCAATAGTAATAGATAGGAAAATTAGGAAAGAACATTAAAATTACTAAAATTCCACCTATTATAGTAATAATAAAAGGAAGTATAATATTTTTTACTATCCAATGAAGAATCCTCATCCATTTCCCCTTTTTGTAAAATGGGTTTAAAAGATTTTAATCTTTTTGGGAGGTTTTGTCAAGTGATTTTAAGTGGGTGCGATTTCGTAGAGACGCATAGAATGCGTCTCTTTTTTCCCCTCCAGGACAGGACAATGTCCTGTCCCTACAAAAATATCCCCTCCTTTGAACAAGATAGGATTACTAGATTGGTTGGGGAAATCCGATTTTCGAACCAACGCGAGGCTGAAGCCTCGCACTACGAAAAATTTACTCGGATTCCCAACCTTTTAAAAATCTCTCCATCTCCTCCATCAAGCTCTTGACTATATCCTTTTCCTTAACCTTCCTGATAATTTCACCTCTGCTGAAAATCAACCCGATCCCCCTGCCCCCGGCTACCCCGATATCCGCTTCTTTAGCTTCTCCCGGACCATTAACCACACAACCCATCACTGCTACTTTAATAGGCTCTTTTATTTTAGCCAATCTTCTCTCCACCTGTTTTACAATCGGCAGAAGATTTATCTCCATCCTTCCGCAGGTCGGGCAGGAGATAAGTGTAGGACCATATTCCCTTAAGTTCAAGGATTTCAGAATCTCATACCCTACCCTGACCTCATCCACCGGATCGCCGGTTAAAGAGACCCTGATGGTATCACCTATTCCCAGGGACAGAAGCGTCCCTATCCCCACAGCAGATTTTATCGAGCCTATTCTGACTGTCCCAACCTCTGTCACACCCAGGTGCAGGGGGTAATTTCTTTTTTCGGAGAAAAGCTTATAGGCTTCGATAGTTGTGGGTACATCTGATGATTTTAAGGATACTACAATTTCCTGATAATCCAGATCCTCCAGCATCTTAACCTGTTCCAGAGCCGCATCTACCATAGCCGCAGGCGTTGCATGTCCATACTTTTTCATAATAGTTTCAGGCAGTGAAGCAGCGTTTACTCCAATGCGAATAGGAACCTTTCTTTCCTTAGCCGCTTTTACCACCTCTTTAACTTTCCGCACAGACCCGATCGTACCCGGATTTATTCTGAGCTTATCAACTCCAGAATCCAGAGCTTTCAAAGCCAGTTTATAATCGAAATGGATATCCGCCACCAGAGGTATTTTCGCTATCTGTTTTATCAGGGAAATCGCCTCAGTTGCTTTCTCATTCAAAACCGCTAATCTCACAATCTCACATCCGACTTTCTCTAATCTTTTGATCTGCCTTAAAGTTGCTTTAACATCCCTGGTATCAGTTGAACACATCGACTGAACCGAGATTGGAGCTCCGCCTCCAACCGGCACATTTCCCACATAAACTCTTCTGGTCTTTTCTCTGGGTGTAATCATAAATACCTTTGACTATTTATAATCAAGTTTAAATTTTCTTTTGTCAACTGTTTTCTTCAAGTCAGGTACCTGATAATTTACGTTATATCGTTTAACCGAATAATACTCCGATAGACGAAATAGCTCAAGTCTGTTTTTATATATAAGTATACATAAAATTGATTAACCAGATGTGGATGTAATCTTTTTATTAGCACATCGGGCAGGCTTGAATGTCATCAAATTGTGCATTTATTTTATGATTTTGATTGACAAATTAGATTTGGTTACGTATACTGCTTACAGCTGTAAGGTTTTTGGTGTGGTAATTAGAATGTTTTGTTAGAAACAAAAAAGTTAATTAACTACGAGAACCTTCGGTAAAATAGGTTTTTTGTGGTTTTTTTTATTTTTAAAGAATGAAAGGTGGTGAAAAAGTTTGGCAGAAGGAAAAGTGAAGTGGTTTAACGAGGCTAAAGGTTTTGGCTTCATCGAGAACAATGATGGCGGTAGTGACGTCTTTGTTCATTATTCAGCTATTAATTCAGAGGGCTACAAGAGCCTGAATGAGGGAGATCTGGTTAGCTTCGAGATATCACAGGGTCCAAAGGGACCACAAGCAAATAATGTAGTTAAATTATAAATGGAAGATTTAACCGCATTTGAAAACCCCGTTTCTAAAAAACGGGGTTTTTTATTAATATCCCAGAAACTTTTCCATCCTGGTTTTTATGGCATGATAGCTAATCCGTTATCTCTCTCACTAATACCTTAAAACCAGGCGATTCTCATGTTTGTCAATTTATTTTCTTGACATAAAACCCCTTTAGCATAGATTAGTTTGAAATCAAGGAGAAAAGTGTATTCCAGATATAAATTTCTATTAGTCTTAGCTGCCCTGCTCATTGCACTCGTAGTAATCTTCCCTTTCCTAAACAGAGGAGATACAGAAAAAAAATTCGTCGAAGTCTATATCCAGCTTTCTCTGGCTCAACTGAAATTCAAAGACAATCCTGAAAAATTCAAGGCAGAAAAAGAAAGGATTTTCTCCGAATATGAATTCTCTCAAAAAGAGCTGGACAAATTCCTGAAAACTTACCAAAAAAATCCGGAGAGATGGGTAAAACTCTGGGAGAAGATAAACCAGCGATTATCAGAATTGATCGAAAGGAATAAAAGCCCTCAATCCAGGTAAAAAGCATTTTCTATATGCTCGATACTCTGTTTGCTTGAGCTTTCCTCGATAGCTATAACGTCAAACCTGAAATCATACCCTGGAAACTTATGCCTGTGTAAAAAATATTTTGCCACCTCAGCCAATTTTCTTTGTTTTCTAAGATCCACCCAACCCTGAGGAGGACCGAAAGATTTACTTTTTCCGGCTTTAACCTCAACAAAGACTATATACTTTTTATCTCTGGCAATTATGTCGATCTCCTTATGCCCGTATCTGTAATTCCTGAATAATATCTCAAACCCTTTCCTCTTAAGGTACTCAGCAGCTTTTTCTTCTCCTGTTTTTCCCTTTTCAACTGTTCCCATAGTTCAATCTATTTTAAGGCGCTCCTGCTTAACCAGGCATTCCATCACACTTTTGAAAGACCTGCGGTGAATCCTGCAGGGACCGAATTCCTCTAAAGCCTCTAAGTGTTTTTTGGAAGAATACCCCTTATTCTGGTCAAAGCAGAACCGGGGATATTTACGATGTAGATTTCTCATCATCCTGTCTCTTTCAACTTTGGCAATAATCGATGCTGCTGCACAGGACAACGATAGAGAATCACCTTTAACCACTGGAAGTTGAGGTATCGCCAGCTCTGGTATTTTCTGGTTTCCGTCAATCAATAGAAAATCAGGTCTGTTTTTTAAACCGGAAACCGCTTTATGCATCGCTTTCAGGGAAGCTCTGAGAATATTCAGCTTATCTATCTCCTTCTCTCTTATAATACCGATTCCATATTCTAAAGAGCAATCCCTGATCTTTCTATAAAACTCTTCTCTTTTTGGGGGAGTAAGTTTCTTGGAATCATCCAGACCTGGCAGGTTAATATCCTCGGGAAATATAACACAGGCAGCCACTACCGGTCCTGCCAGGGGACCTCTTCCCACCTCATCTACTCCAGCCACAAACCTGTATCCTTTCCCCCAGAGTTCTCTTTCGTAAAAAAGCTTATCCACTGGTTTTGTATTCTTCTCTCTTTTGGTTTTCACTCGTTACCTAAGGATATATTTTGCAGAATATTTTACAAAAAATGTAGGGACAACCCTTGTGGCTGTCCGAAATCAGATTGAATAATTTAACTTTATGATACCAGTTTTCATTAAAGGTCCTCCCTCTCTATCTTTCTTAACTTCTTCACATTGTCATCTTCACCTTTCGGATGGGGACCACCGCCTTTAGCGGGATTTCGCTTTACTCAACAAGCCCTGTCCCTACATTAATAATTATCCGCTCGTTCGTATTATCTCTTTCTCAATAAACTTCTTGAAAAGAAATAAGGATATTCCTCCGCATAAAAGAGCACCAACCCTGACTGCCCAGATAACACCGACGGCTTCCCCCAGGGTCCCCGCTATCAGACTTCCTAAGGGCATGGTTCCCATAAACATCATAACATAAAAGCTCATAACCCTGCCCCTGAGCTCATCCGGAATTATCTCCTGCAACAGGGTATTACAGGTAGCAACCAGGGAAATCATTCCCCAGCCTGCTCCGATTAAAAATATAAACGAGAAAAAGAAACTTTTAGAAAAAGAGAAAAGGAGCAGAGAGATAAAAAAAACTGTGATTCCAGCTTGCATATATTTCAACTTCTCCTCTTTTTTCCTGGAAGCTAACCCCAATCCGGCAGAGATAGCTCCAATACCTGCGGCAGACATAAGGAATCCCAAGCCGGAGGAGCCTGCTTTTAATATGTCCCTGGCAAAAACCGGCATCAAAACTGCATAGGAGAGACCGAATATGCTCATAGTTGAAGCCATAAGGATTAAAGCCAGCACTTTTTTATTTCCTATTATATAGGAAATACCCTGCTTAAAACTAATTAAAAAGGAGCTATTTCTGGATTGAAAAACTATATCTTGCATTTTCATCATATAAAGTCCGGCTATGACCGCCAAATAGCTCAAGCCGTTGATAAAAAAACACCCGGCTTCTCCGGTTAAGCTGATTAAAATCCCGGCAACGGCAGGTCCCAGGATCCTGGCACCATTAAATATGGCGGAATTCAGGGCAATAGCGTTCAACAGGTCATCCTTTCCCACCATCTCCTTTATAAAAGCCTGCCTGGCAGGAGCATCAAATGCCATTACCAGTCCCAGGCATAAAGCCAGAAACATCACATGCCAGACTTTTACCAATCCTGTAAAGGCAAGAAATGCCAGAATGAAAGCTAATAACATTGCACCTATCTGGGTGAAGATGAGAAACTTTCGTTTGTTAACCCTGTCTGCCAAAACCCCTGCAGGCAGTGAGAAAAAAAGGATAGGCAGCCCTGCAAAGGCACTAACCGCCCCCAGGAGAAAAGGAGAATTGGAAAGTCTCAAAACCAGCCAGCCTTGAGCTACATTCTGCATCCAGGTACCGATCAAAGAAATCATCTGTCCAAACCAGAAAAGCCTGTAATTACGGTGTCTTAAAGAACGGAAAGTTTCCCAGAATTTGCCTTTTTTCTTTTCCGGAAGAACCTCTTCAGAACTTCTCTGGGTCTCAAACATCTATTCGAAAATCAGGGATATAATTTTTTGGTTTTGCAAGAAGTAAAGCTCAAGCTTTACATTCCAGTTTATTTTGTGCTAAATTATACAGGAAATATGTAGGATTGTAAAGATAATTTTGGGATATAGGAAAGATCTTTGTTGAGCTTAGAGAAATCCCGTTTTCGAGATGGTCTCCCTGAGGACAGTAGATTTCGTACGGGAGACCCTTGTTGAGCTTAAAGAAATCCCGTTTGCGGGATGGTCTCCCGTATGGGCGAGGGAACAAGCCCCTCCCTTACACAAAAGGTGGAACAGACATTCCGGTCTGTTCACCAATCGGGGTTTCGAATTCTTGTGTAGCGGAAACCTTCAGGTTTCCATTTTTTTTATAACCCATATAGGGGCTGAGGTGAGGATATTAATAGGACCTCATCCTACCTTTTATGAAAGGAGAGGGAATCTTTTTCGTAGAGATGCATAGAATGCGTCTTTTCTTTAGGACAGGACAATGTCCTGTCCCTACAAATAACCTACCTTATGGGGAAACGTTGGATTACCGGATATTTTTGTTATTGTGAGAAGTCTTGCTATTAGCGGGACGACCAAGCCATCCCCTCAATAACAGTGTCGTAGTGCGACCTTTCAGGGTCGCAAGAATTGTGTAGCGGAAACCTTCAGGTTTCCATTATGTTCTTATATAAAAAATGGAAGGCTAAAGCCTTCCGCTACAATAAAACCTGTCAAAGTTTTTAGTATGTTGGTTCGGGATTCGGAAATCCCGAACAATAAAAAGTGCGGGAAATCCACTTCCCGCACCAAAAGACTAATACAAATCTATTCTTTATTTTTACTTTCAGGTTTAACTTCTTCTACTATTTCTCTTTCCATCCTCTCACCTTCCTCTATTTTTGCTGCTTTCCCTTTCATCTTTCGCAGGTAAAAAAGCTTTGCTCTTCTTACCTTTCCTTTTTTGGTCACTTCTATATTTGAGACAAAAGGAGAATGCAAAGGAAAAATCCTTTCCACTCCTATGCCGCTTGAAATTTTTCGCACGGTGAAGGTCTGGGAAATTCCTTTCCCTCTTTTCTGAAGCACAACCCCTTCAAACACCTGGATTCTTTCCTTGTCTCCCTCTTTGATCCTGACATGAACCTTTACTGTATCACCGGAACTGAAGTTCGGGACTTTTTTCTTTAGATGTTTACCTTCGACTACTGAAATCAAATCCATCTTCCTTCTCCTTAACTTTAAGAGTTCTCCTTAATTTATTCATCCCTCCAATGTAAAAACATATGAAGGGTAATTACTCTCCCTGCCCTTCCCCCGCAAACGAGAGGGAATAAACTAACATAATTTATCTTTCTTTCTCAATTTCCGCAACTAATTTTTTATCTTCTTCCCCTAATTCAATTTTTTCCAGAAGGTCAGGTCTTAGTTCTAAGGTCCTTTTTAATGCCTCTTTTCTCCTCCACATCCTTATTTTCTCATGATTACCCGATAAAAGCACCTCCGGCACCTTCAAACCTTTGAATTCTGAAGGTCTGGTATATTCAGGATAACCCAGAAGTCCCTGGTAAAAAGAATCATTTTCTGCAGATTGAAAGTTTCCCATAAAACCCGGGATTAAACGAACCACGCTGTCTATGATAACCAGGGCAGGAAGCTCCCCTCCGGTTAAAACGTAATCCCCGATGGAAAGCTCCTTTATATCATACAGCGATTTTATCCTTTCATCTATACCCTTGTAATGCCCGCAGATTACTACCAGATTTTTTTTGCCGGAAAGCTCTTTTACTTTTTCCTGATCGAATTTCTTTCCCCGGGCAGAGGTCAGGATGATATGATACTCTTTCTTATCTTTGATTATCGAATCCAGCGCTAAAGCCAGAGGTTCAACCATCAATACCATACCACCGCCACCACCAAAGGGGGTATCATCCACAACTTTATGCTTATCTCTTGAATATTCCCTGATATCGATTACCCTGATCTGAATCAAGTTATTCTCTTGAGCCTTTTTAATTAAGCTCTCGCTTAATGGGCTTGTAAAAAAATCCGGGAAAATAGTTAGAATATATATATGCATAAGAAGAACGCAATTTGCTAATCTAAAAGTCCCTCCAAGGGTTCTATGGATACGATTTTTGTTTTAAGGTCAATTTTTTTAACCACATCCTTTATCAAAGGTATATAAAATTCCTTTTTGCCTTTTCTAACCACTAAAATGTCATTAGCTGGAAAAAGGAGGACCTCTTTGATCTCCCCTATATTTTTACCTTCCAGGTTTTCTACTTCACAGCCGGTTAAATCGAAGAGGTAATATCTTCCCTGCGGAAGCGCTGGGACGTCCCTTTTGCTTATCTCCAAATACTTGCCTTTAAGGGCTTCAGCTTTATTTCGGTCGCTAATTCCTTCAAGCTGAAGCAGGATTTTCCCACGGAAAATCCTGCTTCTCGCTATCTTGTAAACCACCTCCTTGCCCTTAGAATCAGAGATAAATACCTTCTCTACACAGGTAAATCTGGCCAGATCGTCAGTCAAAGGAAATATGAGAAGTTCGCCTTTAACTCCCCGGGCACGAAGGATTCTTCCAAGAGCTACTCTCTCCAAAAATAACTTTACTCCAGGATCTCCAGCATAGCTCTCTTGCCTTTCTTGGCAGAGGCAGCAGAGATCAGAATGCGTATTGCACCAGCAGTTTTACCCTTTTTGCCAATCACTTTTCCCAGATCGCCTTGTCCAACTCTGAGCTCGTATACTGTGGTCTTTTCCCCATCCACTTCGGATACAGAAACCTGGTCTGGATTATCCACCAGCGCTTTGACTATGGTCTCGATAAACTGTTTCATTGTAAACCTCCTTGCAAACAGTTATTCAGTTTTTGGTTCAGTTGCTTGAGCCTTTTGACTCTCAGTTTCTTTAACGTCTTTGGACTTCTTCTTTTTCTTCTTCCTCCTCTCTGGAATAACTTTGGAAATTTCCATTGCACTTACATCAATACCTTTCTTGAGAGCAGCCCACTTTTTCTTCAAACCTATCTTCCTTAAAAGCGAGTTGACCGTATCAGTAGGCAGAGCTCCAATTCTCAGCCAGTGGTAAACTCTTTCCTCGTTCACCACAACTGATGCTGGTTTTTCGATCGGATTATATTGTCCAATAGATTCGATGAATTTTCCGTCTCTTGGGTTTCGAGAATCTGTTACCACGATCCGGTAAGAGGGTCTTTTTTTCGCTCCCGTTCTCCTGAGCCTTATCCTGACTGCCAAATTCACCTCCTTTCAGATTATCGGATTAAAATTTAAAAATACCTTTCAGTTTTCTTAAATCCATTTTATGAATATCCTTAATCATCTTTTGCATCACAGTGAACTGTTTTAGTAGCTTGTTAACCTCCTGAATGTCTGTTCCGCTACCCAGGGCTATCCTTCTCCTTCTGCTTCCATCTATAATATGGGGTTTCATCCTTTCTACATCGGTCATCGAGCTTATTATTGCCTCAATTCTGATCAGTGCCTTATCGTCCATAGAAATACCTTTTAAGGTCCCGCTTACCCCCGGTATCAAATTTATAACCGAATCCAGGGAGCCCATCTTTTTCAACTGCTGAAGCTGTACATGGAAATCCTTAAGGGTAAAGGCTTTTTGCTGTAATCTTTTCTCTAATTTTTGTGCTTCTTCCTGGCTTATGACATCTTGAGCTTTTTCTACCAAAGTCACTACATCTCCCATACCCAATATTCTGGATGCCATTCTATCCGGATAGAAGATCTCCAAAGCATCTAATTTTTCGCCAGTACCTACATATTTGATCGGCTTACCAGCAACCGAAAGCAGGGAAAGAGCAGCACCACCCCTGGCATCCCCATCCAGTTTAGTAAGAATAATACCATCAATACCTAATTTATTTTCAAAGCTTGAGGCAATATTTACCGCATCCTGCCCGGTCATCGAATCCACCACTAACATAACCTCCTGGGGGGAAACCTCCTTCTTTATCAAAGAAAGTTCCTTCATCAGTTCCTCATCTATATGCAGTCGTCCGGCTGTATCAATTATAACCAGATCTAACTTTTCCTCTATGGCTTTACCCCTCCCGTTCTGGCAGATTTTAACTGGATTATCTTTTGATGAATATACCGGTATGCTCAGGGATTTTCCTAAAATCATAAGCTGTTCTACCGCAGCTGGCCTTTGTACATCTGCTGCTATAAGCAAAGGTGTTTTCCCCTTCTTGCGATAATAGCTGGCTAATTTCCCGCAGGCTGTGGTTTTCCCTGAACCCTGTAGACCTACTAACATCCAGACAGTAGGTCCGGATGAGGAGTATTTCATGCCGGCACTGTCCTTGCCTAAAAGCAGAGTTAGCTCATCATATACTATTTTGATTATCTGCTGACCAGGGGTTATGCTTTTAAGAACTTCCTGACCAATTGCCCTGGCTTCTACTTTCGAGATAAAATCCTTTACTACTTTATAATTAACGTCTGCCTCCAGTAAAGCTCTTCTTACCTCCTTTAAGGCATCCTTAATATTATTTTCCGTAAGCTTCCCCTGACCTCGAAGCTTTTTGATAATTAACTCTAATTTACTGCTCAGTTCTGTGAACATATAAGCCTTCTACTTTAAACTATATAACCCAACCTCCAGATGAATTAGAAACAGACGCTTTTTCGTTGGGATTACAAGTTTTCAATATAAAAACTCTTTTCAAAAATGCAAGCATAAACTTAAGCTTTTTACTTTTATTTGTCCTTACCTCTCCTTTATTACTTCTCACTTTAAAATTTTCAAAACCTCATTTAGCTCTTAACTTGTTGTATCTTAGGATCTTGCGACCCGTGAGATCATAATCGTTTTTTGCTTCAGTCCGTTATACTCACCTCTAATTCAACTATACTTCCTCTTTTAACCTCAGCTCCCTCTTTGGGAACCTGGTTCAATATTGTTCCGGGTAGTAAATGATTTTTTACTTTGAATTTAACCTTTCCTAATCTCAATCCTATTTTTTTTATTTCTGCAGTAACCTCGTTAATATTTTCACCTTTAAGTCTTGGAACTTTAACGATCTCCAGTGTATCAGCCTGATTAATCAATACGCGAATCTCCATACCCAGGGGAACAGTGGTTCCTGCAGAAGGATAGGTGGTAATCACCTCTCCTTCAGGTAAGGTATCCGAAAATATATAAACCGGTTCGCCAATAGCTAATCCTTGAGCTTCTAAAGCTAATTCCGCTTGCCTGTAGGTCATACCAACCAGTTTAGGTACAGCAGCCTTCTCCCCTCCTTTGCTTATAACTGCCCTGATCCCTCTCCCCTTTTTTACCATGGAGCCTGGAACGGGTATCTGCGATATTATAGAGCCGGGTAAGTACTTCAGGGCATACTCTTCTCTTATAATCCTCAATTCCAATCCGTTTTTTTCAAGTTTCGATTTTGCCTCCTCCACAGTCAGCCCCTGTAAATCCGGAACTTCAGACTCCTGGCTCAATCTTACGGCCAGGGGCATTAATACCCGGTCAAAAAAGATAAAGGATATAACCACAACCAGGATAAATATACCCGCACCCTTAATCCATTTGTTTCTTATAAACTGGATTAATGCTATTTTTATATTCTGCGTTTCCATTTTCTTAAATATAACTTCTCAACAGTCTAAAGTCCAAAGATTTAGCATATTTTCTTAAGTCTGGCGGCGAATGTCCCGTCCAATTCGTGAATATGAGGATAAGTTCTGACAAATCCATACTGGTTGATAACTCTTGAATCAACGAAATCAAGAGCGTTTTCCTGTTTGAAATCATCTCTTCGCTTTAAAAAAGAGTCGATTATGTTCTCATTCTCCTCCCGGCTCAGGGTACAGGTTGTATAAATCATTACCCCGCCTTTTTTCACCAGATTAGCTGCATTAGAAATTATTGACGACTGAAGCTTCGCCAGCCTTTTTATATCCTCTCTGTTTTTCTGCCACCTGGCATCGGAATTTCTGCCCAGAACACCCAGTCCAGAACAGGGAGCATCAATCAAAACCTTATCAACTTGCTCAGATGAATAGCTCTGCGCATCTCCTGTTCTGTATATAACTTTTTCGATGCCCAGTCTCTGACAATTCTCTTTAACTCTTGCCATTCTATCCGGGCTTGAATCCAGAGCGATCAATCTACCTGTGTTTTTTAGAAGTTCTGCTATGTAAGTTAGCTTACCTCCAGGAGCAGCACACATATCCAGTATCGATTCACCGGGTCGAGGGGCTAACATCCGGACTGAAAAGCCGGCACTTTCATCCTGAGGATAAACATATCCTTTCTGAAAAAGGAATAGATTCTCTAAGTCGATTTTCGATTCCATCCAGTAAAAGTTATCCAGGAAGTTACCTTTTCTGTATTTTATCTTTTTCATATCTAAGGCTCTTTCCAGGCTTTTCTGGTCTATCCTTAAGGTATTAAGCCTGAAAGAAACCTTTGCCTTTTGATTGAAAGTCTCGCATAGTTTTATAGTCTCTTTCTCACTTAATATCTTGAGCCAATCCTCAATTATCCAATCCGGAAAAGAATAAGCAGTTCCTATGGCTTTGACCTTATCTTCTTCCATCGAGGGGAAAGTAACTTTTTCTTCATTTCTGAGATAACTTCGTAACACAGCATTAACCAAACCTGCTGTCCCTTTATGCCCAAACCTCTTGGCTAATTTTACCGATTCATCTACTGCTGAGTGATCAGGTACCCGATCCAGGTATTCTATTTGATACAATCCCAGTCTCAAAATGTTTCGCACCCAGGGACTTAACTTTTCAATTTCCTTTTTAAGGAAAAAGCTAAGAATATAATCCAGCCTTCTTCTCAGCTTAGTCGTCCCATTCACCAGTTGTCGGATAAACCGACTATCCAGAGAGGATAATTTGACTCGGCCAAAATACGAGTCCATCGTCTCATTGGCAAAGGCAGATTTAACCTCAATCTCGTACAGGATTTTAAGGGTAATTTCTCTGGGATTTATTTTTTGCATTTATTTCCTTCGTAGGGGAGGGGCTTGTCCCCTCCCGTCCTGAGTCCTTCGGGAGACCACGAGGGTCTCCCCTACCTATAAAACTCAAATAGGTAATGGGTCAATCAAACCACAATAGGGGTAATCCTCCCATTTTTGAGCTAAACCTTTTCTCACCGGATTATACAAAATGTATTCTGCTATTTGTCTTAGGTCCTCTTCCTCTCTAACAACGTGGTCATGAAAACTTCTCTGCATCAATTTACCGCTATATCCATAATTCCAAGACAAGCGAGTCATCTTGCTAATTAAACCATTCATATATTGTGTCACTGGAATATTCGACTCTAAAGGGCTTATCAAAAAATGTAGATGATCTGGCATCAGACAAAAAACATAAACTGCGTGCCCTAAACGGACTTTTTCTTCTTTGATGTAATCAATACATTTAAAATTAAAATCAGGATTTTTAAATACCTGGCGATTAGATTGGGAACGAACGGTCAAAAAGAAAACCGCATTAGTAGAAGCATAATCGTAATCCTTGAGCCGAGTAGGTTTCCTTTTAGGAAGTTTGTCCTTCATGATTTTTTCGTAGGGGAGGGGCTTGTCCCCTCCCGTTTTTGCGGGAGACCATCCCGAAAGCGGGATTTCGCTAAGCTCAACAAGGGTCTCCCCTACAAAAACTATTTTGCAAGGCTAAAGCCTTGCCTTACGATTTTTTCCCTTTGAACTTTTGAACCTTTGAGCCTTTGAACATTTTTTTATATAATTTCCATAGGAGATAGAAGTTTATCCTCTCTTTTTACGAAAAGCCCTTCTCTTTTTATCAGCAGGCTCAAAACCTCTTTTTCTTTCATTCCGAACCCAAAGGTCAAAACTTCCTGAGGCTTGGCATAGCCCTGGTTTCCTGTGGTCAGGAGCATTTCTAAAGTAGAGCCTGTATTCTCAAGCTTCAGAATCTCATATCTTATATCCACCTCTTTTATTTCCTCATTTTTGGAGAGTCGAGAGATTATTAAATTTTTCATGTTAAAGATATTTTCTACACTATCTCTTATCACCGCCTCAGTTAAAGGTAGTTCTATTTTATAAAAAGCTGCATTTATAGCAGAAGATAAAGACTCTGCTTTGCTGAAAATAGGTTTTCCCTCCAGGACCTTAAATCCTGGTGGAAGAGTTTTATTCAGTTTCGATACAAATTCATTGGAAAATGGCTCAATAAACTGCAGGTCAATATACTCAGCCTCTGAAATAAATCCCAGGGGCAGAGGAGGCCCCAAGGCAATCCTCTGATGAGGATGAAATCCTTCCGAATATGCTATCGGGATTTCAGAGCGTCTTATCGCCCGCTCAAAAACCCTGACCACGTCTAAATGTGAAGTGAACCTGACTTCTTCAGCCTTGCTCCATCTCAATCTCACTCTGCTGCGGGCAACCGTAGTAGATGGAGCTGCGGTTATCCTTTTTTTCTTCCTGCCAAATATTTCTTTTTCCTCTTCCGGTGGAGGTATGCACTCCTCCTTCTTTTTCTCTTCTTCCGTTTCCATCTCCGGTTCAAAAGCTCTTCCTCTTTCCCTTATCAAAAAATTTTTGGTTAAATCTCTGGTGATATACTCCCAGGGCAGGACCTCTTCTAAATTCCGGGACATTAGATAATCTTCTGCCTTGACCTTGTTTTCTTCGAATGCCTTTAGCCAGAAATCATAGTCGAAATGCTCGGTCCAGGCATCCAGTTTCGCACCGTTTTTCCAGGCAGAATAGATTACTTTACCGAGCTTCCTATCACCCCTCCCCAAAACCCCTTCAAGGAAAGAAACCTGGGGATCGCGATAACTCACTTTTAGATTCTTAAAAAAAGAAAGTAATTCTCTAAGCCTGGAATATTTTATCTCGATCTCTTCTATGCTATCCTGTTTTTCCCATTGAAAAGGGGTATGCGGTTTAGGTGTAAAAGGAGAAATGGTAATATTTAGACCTTTCCCTGCGCCAAAATATTTACCTGTTTGAAGAACTTTTCTCACCAGCTCTGCAATCCCTTTTATATCCTCATCTGTCTCATTGGGAAGCCCGATCATAAAATAAAGTTTTATCAAGTTCCAGCCTGAGGAATAGGCTATCTCTGCACTTTTAAGCAAGTCTTCTTCTGTTATTTTTTTATTTATGCTATCTCTAAGCCTCTGGGTACCTGCTTCGGGTGCAAAGGTTAAACCGGTCTTCCTGGTTTGGGTAATAGTCTTGGCGATCTCTATAGAAAAAGAACCTGGACGCATCGAGGGCAAAGCAATGGACATCCTTTTGGGAAAAAACCTTTTCTGAAGCTTCTGAACTAACCCAGGCAGGTTATGATAATCAGTCGAGGAAAGTGAAAATAACGAGAGCTCATCCCAGCCTGTATTAGCAATCCCCTCCTCTGCCTCTTTCAATATCTGCTCCAGGCTTTTACTCCTTCTTGGTCTGTATATGGCAGTAGCTTCACAGAAACGGCAAGCCTGCCCGCAGCCTCTCATAATTTCCAGGGTAAGCCGGTCATGTGCTGTTTCTATAAAAGGAACAAGAGGAGCTCTGGTGTAATATTCGGATTTCAACTCGGGAACAGTACTGGCTTTAATCTTCAAAGGTTCTCCGGATACCAATGAAAACAATCCCAGGAAGCGGTTTTGGGAATCATACTTTGGCTCATAAAAAGAGGGAACATATATCCCCTGGATTCTTGAAAGCTCTTGCAGGAGTACATCTTTCGAGAGATTTTCTTTTTTACCTTTTTCGATTATATCCAGAATTTGGTTTATGACCTCCTCTGCATCTCCAATAACGAAAAGGTCAAAAAAATCTGTTACCGGCTCGGGATTAAAAACAGAAAAGCCCCCGGCAATAATCAAGGGAAATTCATCTCCTCTGTCTTTTGAGAAAAGTGGAATTCCGGCAAGATCAAGAATATTAAGCGCCCCGGTATAATTGAGCTCATAAGTAAGTGAAAAACCGATTATGTCGAATTCTCGCAAGGGTGTATAACTTTCTAAAGAAAAAAGCGGAATGGATTTTTCTCTTAAAACATATTCTGCCTCAGGCCAGGGTAAAAAGGCTCTCTCGCAAAGGGTATCAGGTCTTTTATTGATAATATGATATAGAATACGTAAACCCAGATAGGACATCCCGATCTCGTAGATATCCGGGAAGACCAGTGCAAATTTGAGCTTATCTTCTGGTTCTTTTCTGATTACATTAAGTTCATTCCCCACATATCTTCCGGGCTTGATTACAAAAGGCAGAAGCTCTTTTTTTATTTTCTCGGATAAAGGATGCATAGGATGTTATATTCTTTTTTAATAGAAAAACTACATTAAGCCAAAGATAAAATAAATAAAGAGAAAAATCTATAAGAATGTGGGGACAGAAAACTGTTCTGTTCCTACAATATTATTGGTGACTCTTAAAGGTCGCACTGTTAATTCCCTCTCCTTGTTAAGGAGAGGGCTAGACTGTTGCGCCTTGAGGGCAATGATAAAGATGTAGGGGCGACCCGTCCTTCGACTCCACTCAGGACAGTGAGTCTGTCGAACTGTCGGGTCACCCCTACTAACTAATCATGAAGGAATTCCGATTCCCACAAAAACGAATAAATCTTATGTTAAACCGTTTCCATCCCTTTTTTCAGAGCCTCTAAATCCATGTCTAAGATATCCTGCCTGGCACGGGGGAAAACCTTTTTCAAAGATTTCCTCAGCCCTTCAATGGAGATCGCTCCTGTTATCCTGGAATAAGCTCCAATCATCACCATATTAGCGATTTTTATGGTACCTAACTTCTCTGCAAACTCATTTGCTCGAATATAATGTATGTTCAAATCGTCTCTTTTGGATTTTCCTGACACCAGTGAGCTGTTGATTAAAAGAAGACCGCCTTTTCTGATCGAGGGTTCGAATTTAGTTAAAGAAGGCTCATTCATTACTATCAGAGTATCAGGAAAAGCAACAACCGGTGAGGCTATCTCCTCAGAAGAGATAACCACTGAGCAATTAGCTGTTCCACCTCTCATCTCTGCCCCGTAAGCCGGAAAAAAGGTAACATGTTTACCTTCCGTTAAACCGGTATATGCTAAAAGAATACCCGCGGAGATTATCCCCTGTCCACCGAAACCTGACATTATCACACCTTGATACATCTATACCTCCAATAAATTAACGATTTAGATCGTGCTGAAATCTAACCTTTCTCCACAGCCATCTTTGTTTCAGCCTTTGCCGGCTCTTTCTTCCCCTCCGGGGTTTTGAACTCCCCTAAAGGGTAAAAGGGAACCATTGCCTTTTCTACATACTCTACGGCTTGCAAGGGGGTTACAAACCAGTCAGTGGGACACTGCGAAAGTATCTCCACCAATGAGAAACCCAGATCATCTATCTGCACCTGAAAAGCTTTTTTAATTGCTTTCTTGGCTTTTATTACATTAGCTGGCTTATGCACTGAAACACGTGCTAAATAAGAAGGAGCTTCTAAAGTGGAGAGCAGCTCACACACTTTAATCGGATACCCGGCTACTCTCGGATCCCTGCCAAAAGGACTGGTGGTCGATTTCATTCCCACCAGGGTAGTAGGTGCCATCTGTCCGCCTGTCATTCCGTAAATAGCATTATTCACGAAAATAATGGTTATCCTTTCACCTCTGGCAGCTGCATGCACAGTTTCCGCCATTCCAATGGAAGCCAGGTCCCCATCACCCTGGTAGCTGAAAACAATACAATCCGGCTTGACCCTTTTCATCCCGGTGGCAACTGCCGGACCTCTTCCATGAGCTGGCTGAATCATATCGCAGTTAAAATATTCATCTGCGAAAACCGAACATCCCACCGGAGCTATACCTATTGTCCTTTTTCTTACTCCCAGCTCCTCAATCGCTTCCGCTACTAACCGGTGAATCACTCCATGCCCGCACCCGGGACAATATCGCATAAATACTTCTGTTAAACCCTTTGTCCTTGAAAAAACTTTCTTCTCCATACTTCCTCCGAAATCAAGAATCTTTTATATCAGATAGCTTAAACTATAAATCTATTCAATCGATTATTCACTGCAAATATTTTTAATTATCTCCAGGACTTCCTCACCTGTTGGTATCCCTCCAGAGGGTCTGCCATGTAGATAAACTCTGGATTTACCCTCCACTGCTAATTTGACATCATCTATTAGCTGTCCCAGACTCATCTCCACTGTCAAAATCTTTTTAATTCTCCCGGATAGTTCACCCAAAATTTTAGTGGGAAAGGGCCATAAAGTGATAGGCCTTAAAAGTCCTACTTTTATACCTTCTTTTCTTCCCAGCATTAATGCTTCCTTTGAGATTCGGGAAGAGGTGCCGTATGCAACCAGCAGGATTTCTGCATCCTCAGTTTGAACCGCTTCGTATTTTACCTCCTGCTCCTCAATCTTATTATATTTCTCCAGCAGTTTTAAAGTCATTTTCTCTAAATATCCGGGTTTTAAATCATAAGATCTTATAATTCTCCTTTCACGCCCTTCCGCATTTCCTAAAGCCCACTCTTTTGGGGGGAGTTTTGCCGGATCAACTGGCTCGAAGTCGAATTCTATAGGCTCCATCATCTGACCTAAAAGACCATCAGCAAGAACCATGGAAGCCATCCGGTACTTTTCAGCCAGATCATAACACCTTTTGGGGAAGTTACCCATTTCAGAAACCGAATTAGGTGCAAGTACTATTACCCGGTAGTCACCATGTCCGCCTCCTCTGGTTGACTGGTAATAATCCCCTTGAGCCGGAGCGATATTCCCCAAACCAGGACCCCCTCTCATTACATTAGCATAGAAAATAGGCAGGTTAGCACCTGAAATATAGGAAATCCCTTCTTGTTTCAAACTGATCCCCGGACCAGACGAAGAGGTCATCACCCTGGCACCGCAAGCAGAAGCTCCGTAAAGCATATTTATCGCTGCTACTTCACTCTCTGCCTGAATGAAGGTCCCCCCAACTTCTGGAAGCCTCCAGGAGAGATATTCCGGCACCTCATTTTGAGGAGTGATGGGATAACCAGAAAAAAACCTGCATCCAGCTCTTACCGCACCTTCGGCTAAAGCCTCGTTCCCTTTCATCAACAACTTTTCACCCATTTCAAAATTCTCCTTTTTAATCTTAAAACCATTTTTGGAAAGCCCCTGATGAAAACAGTTATTTGTAAACTTCTATAGCAACATCAGGGCAAACCAGTGCACAAAGTGTACAGCCAGTACATTTTTCCGGCTGAACCATAGCCGCAGGGTAGTATCCTGTGTGAGCGAATTTCCCTGATAGCGAGATCACCTTATAAGGACAGGCAACCACGCATAGCTCGCATCCTTTGCACCTGTTGACATCTACTTCAATTCTTGGCATCTTTACCTCGTTTGAATTAAAAATACAAAACATATACGTTATAAAAATTAAATCTAAAAATCAAGTCTTTTTATAACTTTTTTTACTAAAAAAACCACTGGATTTAAACGATCCGGTGGTTATTAATTTTCAATCAGTGGAGATTTCAAATTCAGTATATTATTTATAAATCTCAGCTTGATTACATTTACAGACATTTACATTTTTCCCCCTGAATTTCACTGAACCGCTGCTGGTTTTTATCGATTGCACATATAGAATACTCTGTTGAGCCCCTCCGCATTTAGGACAATAGATCACATGCGTTTCTGCTTTTACCTTGTCTGCAAAGGTCCTCTGTTTCCTGGGCATATTTCTCCTTTAAAATCTATGTTTTAATTCCCGTATTAGGTTATCACATTCTTTTCTGATAAGTAATGCTTGATAGATTATTGCTGCTTTCTCGCATTTGGGAGTTCTCTTAATTACCATCTCCTTGAACTTACCTTCTGCGAGCTTGAAGTCCTTTAATTTTAGAGAACTAATCCCTTCCAAAAAAAGCTTATCACTTCTTCTCGTTGACATACCTGTTTAAAAACCAGTTAATTTATATTATAAAAAATATTACAAAATTAATCAAGTCCTTTTTATTTTTTTAGCACCTTCCGAAACTTCTCCAGGTAGGGTTGCACCCTGCACCT
>JAOUFL010000009.1 GCA_029858245.1 Candidatus Zixiibacteriota bacterium | reverse complement strand
CCGGTCAAGTTTTTCCCATACCACACCTGCCTGCACTCTTACAGTTTGAGTCTTTGGGTCAATCTGAAGAATGCGATTCATCCTGTAAAAATCTATCACAACCCCATTCTTAACCGGCAAGACCCCGCCGTATCCAGATGATGCTTTTCCTCTGGGAGTAAGGGGTACATTATTATCTTTTGCCCAGCGGACCAGGTTAACTAACTCTTCTTCAGTTTGCGGCTGAACTACTGCATCTGGGGTTGTTTTACCTATCAGAACTTTAATAAGCCCGGGAATCGCGGCGATATCATGTCCATAAAGTCCACGCTCTATGGTATTAAAAGAAACCCTGCTTCCAAATTTATTTTCCAGATACTTTCTCTGTTCAAGATTTATTTTACTCATTTTAATCTCGTTGAATTAATATTCAATTTCTCTTTTTATTTATTTAATCATTTATTTAAAATCTCCTGAAGGGCGGGTTCTGCCTCAGGATAAAGAAATTTAAATCCATATTCCTGAAGTCTTTTAGGTAACACCCTCTGCCCGGTTAAAATCGTCTCCTCAGCCATTTGTCCGAAAATCATACGCAATAAAAATCCTGGTAGGGGAAACCAGGAGGGTCTTCTCATCACTTTACCCAAAATACTAGAGAAATCTTTCATCTTAAGGCTTCCCGGAGCTGTGAGATTGAATATCCCATTTAGATCCTCTCTCTCCATTAAGAAACGAATCGCTCTGATCTCATCCTGCAGATGAATCCATGAAAAATACTGCTCTCCATTTCCCGGATGACCACCAAAGAAAAACCTGAAAGGCATAATCAGACGAGGAAGTGCCCCTTCATCTTTTCCCAGAACAACACCTGTTCGAATGATTATATGTCTGACCCCGAAAGACTCAACCTCCCTTGTGGAATTTTCCCACCTTTCAGCCACCTCAGGCAAAAATCCACTTCCCAGGGGAACTGTTTCATCAACTATTTCTTCTGAATGTACCCCATAATAACCAATACCAGATGATTGTATTATTACCTTTGGCTTTTCTTTAGTTTCTTTCACAGCTTGAACTACTGCATTTCCAGCATTAAGCCTGCTTTCCATGATTGCCTGTTTTTTCGCTTCAGTCCAGCGACCACCTGCAATATTCTCCCCGGCTAAATTGACAATGGCAAAAGCACCATCTGCATAATTTACCCATCCTTTAGATGTTTTGCCCTCCCACTCAGCTAAGGTGATTTTTTCTCCGAGAATTTTGCTGGATGTTTTTGCCTTGCGAGAAAGAGCTATGACCTCGTAGCCAGCTTCAACCAGATGACCACTTAAGGTTCTTCCGATAAAACCGGTTCCACCGGTGATAATTACTCTCATAACAATTAATTAATCTTAATTGTTTTCTCAAACTTTTGCTTTTTCCCAGCTCTCAATCTTTCCCTTTGTAACCTCAAAGAGGGGATGACACTCAATATCTTTAATTAACAATACCTCTTTGTATTTACGAGGCTTTCTTTTCTTTAATTTACTTCGGAGTATCTTAAATTCACAACTGAGCTGACCGTCAGTTAAATTAATCTTCTCGATTTTTCCTGTCTTTCCTATTTTCTTCTTATTAAACTTATACCCTCTTTTGCCCGACTCCTTCCACACTTCTAAAAGGTAATTGGCAATGGCTTTCAGGGGATCTGGATGGTTTTTGAATCTTGAAAGCTGAGGATGGTTTATATACCTCCTTGTTTTTCCTTTTAAAACCTTTTGGGCAAGTAACCCTTCCCTCCACAGAGCTATAAGCCCTATTTTATCAAGATATTTGGGATGTATGCTCCATAGTCTCAAGGATTAAGTCTCCACAAGGAAAAATTCAGAACTAAGGCAAAACTTACCCAGAAGATGTAAGGTAAAAGCAGAACTCCAGCTATAATTGACACTCTGAAAAAATAAACGATGGTCAATACAATAAAGAGCCAGAGAAGCATGATCTCAATAAATCCCAGTAGTGGAGATCCGAGCCCAAAAAATAGAACCGACCAGAGGGAGTTTAAAACCAGCTGAATAATGAAAAACCGTAGTGCCAGATTAACCCGGGGATTTTCTATTCTCTTTCGCCAGACCAGAAAGGCTGAAACACCCATAAGAAGATAAAGGCTGGTCCAGGCCGGAGCAAAGACCCAATTAGGTGGGGTAAAAGAGGGTTTGGTTAAAGTTGCATACCAGGTGGAAATCGCTGGGGTGGTGAAAATAGAACCGATAACCCCTGCTAACTGGCAGACGATTATGCTTATTGCTAGTTTCAGTATCTCCTTTAAATTGATTTTCATAACCCAATTCTCCTTCAAAAAAATTATATTTCCCTGCTCCGATAAATGAAAAATATATAATTTTATAAGCTCTTCGGGTAAATCTACCAGCTTAAGTAATATTTAGTTCTTTTTGAAATCTTCTCATAATTCTTTTCATTCTGCTTGAAAATATCGTCAACTTTATCATAATCGAATTTTAACCCGATTCTGCTGCATAATTTCAAAAGTTCATCTCTGATATCTCTGGCTTGTTTTATTGTTTTGACAGGTCCCAGATATGGCTTTTCAATTAGTTTTAGATATTTAGATTCAGGAACTATTTTATTCTCAATATAACAGAAAAGCCATTTAGGTATAAAGGGTTGAAATTTCCTGTTCTTAGCATAAATCCATAAAATCAAATTCTCGGTACCACGAATCAGGGAGTCAGCCAGATTTATAATATCCCCTCTTTTTTCCCAGGTTTCGAAATTATATTTCAAGTGAAATCCCACTTCCTGTCTATGTTTTTCTAAAAGTATTTTCTGTTCCCAATCCGGGAAGATAAGCTTTTCCTTGAACAGATTTTTTATCCTCCCCTTTGTATCAAACAGGATCAGGGCATTCCCCATTTCCCATCTTTGAATCTGAGACCAGTATCTGGATGGCACTTTATAATTCATTGCTTTTTGATACGATACGACCGGCGTATCTAAATCAATATCTTTGTATCTTAAATAACCTACTGCAATATACTTTTTTATCTCCCTTGCTTTTTCCTCATCAGCATAAACTATCAGGTCTAAATCGGAATAATCATCGCAGTAACCTCGCCCTATTCCGCCAGTTGCTGCTATTCCCACGACTCCTTTAATTTTTGAAACCTTCCTGGAGATTATCCTGGCAGCTGATAAAAACTCTCTGTATCGATTTTTACCTTTGTAGATGAGTCTGTTCATAAATTACCTGTATCAATAATAAAGCATTGGGCGTCTTAAAGCTCGATAAATCGAGCAACTACAATACTCAAGCAAAATTAAAGTTTTGCGCTCCATAATTTTTTACCCAGATCAAAAGCCTTCTGCATTATCTTCTTGTCCTCTTTCACCTTCCCTTTCTCAAAAAAACTATGAGAATATAATAATTTATCTACAAATTTTATATTCGCCCATATAAAAAAACCTTTTAAGGTGGAAAGGGCATAATCGAACCTCTGCTTTTCACCTGCCACCAATATGATTACACCTTTTCTTTTCCTTTTTAATCTCGATTTGAAATAATACCTGTTATTTTTCTTAACCAGTGGAGTCAGGCAGTTGCATCTATCCAAAAATAATTTCATCTGGGCAGAGATTGTATCAAAGTATATGGGTGAGCCTAAAACCAGAGCATCTGATTTTTTCAGCTTGTCATAGATTATATCCATATCGTCCTTGATCATACAAAATTCAGGTTCAGGATTTTTACTGCAGGATTTGCAGGGGGAGATATTCATCCTATCCAAATATAAAATCTCAGCCTTGACTCTTTTACTTTTTACACCTTTGATAACCTGCTGAACCAGTAAATCCACATTCCCGTTTTTAACCGGGCTACCTGAGATTCCCAAGATTCTCATATCTCTGGAAAAATTAATGGAGTATAAAGCTTAAGTTTTATTTCAACCAAACAAAATAATATATAACCCCTCATGCAAACCTGGAGGTTTGCACTCCCCCAAATTACCTCACCTGACCCTCTCCTATAAGGGGAATTATATTCACTATTATTTAAATGCTGAATTGACGATGGAGGGGAAAAGTTTTTATCTTTTCCCCTATAACCTCTCACCTGTCACCTTAAACCTATTTCATGACCTTCTTCATCGGAGCTCCACAGCATTTACCTTGCTTGCTGGAGGTATATCCACACTTGGAACATTTGTATGTGGCTTTCTTTTTCTTATCTGGCATCCTCTCTCACCTCCTTTGTACCTTTTGTCCTTAAAGCTAAGGACCTTTTAATTAAAAATCAAAGCATTTCTAACTCATCAACTTTTCAATTTAATCTGTTAAACCTATCTCCACCTTCTCTGATTTCAAGACTGGAGAAATTCTTAAAATCCCCTCTACATAATATCTTCCTCCGGAGACATATCTTCTCTGATTGTCTTTAGTATCCCATTCTGTTTGAAAAGTCCAGACTTCTCCAGGATAGATATATAGATTGAGTTGAGTCTTATCGAAGATCTTGTCATAAGACCATCTCCAGACCTCCCCTCCCTTTCTATAGATTACGAAATCGAAGAGCTGATTTAAATCAAAATCCAAGCTGACCACCTCCTGAGAGATATTCTCAATCTCCAGTTTTAAATCCACCGGACCACCCCGGGGGTAGCTTCTATCCTGGGTTATTACCCGAACTTTTATCCTGCTGTTATACTCTTCCGGCGGAGGAATAATGTGGTGTGGTGTAGTCTGGTAATGAGGAGTACATTCGAGAACAAAAAACAAAAAAAGCAGTTGAGCTATTTTAAATCTTCTCAGCACCTTTTTTCCCCGGAGAGTCAGGAATGGAGATGTATTTCAAATCCTTCTTCCTGTGTTTTGAAATCAGCATCTCCAAGATAAGCAAAACCAGGGCTAACCACAAGAAATTTTTACTCAATTCCTTCCCGTATCTGGTACTCAGAATCTTTCCTGTTACCTCCTGATTTGGCTTTATTATAATAATATTCTTATTTTTCCTTAACTCTTTTTCTAATTCCCCTTCCTCAGGGGAACCCAGGTCTGAATCTCGGGTATTGAGATTTACCGCAAACTGATCTAAAACCATATCCTGGGATTGGAGAAGATAGATGCCTGGTCTTTTCAGATCTTCAAATTTTAAGACAAGTCTATCTTCAATATAATTAGGGCTTAATAGAACTTTTTGATTTTCAGGATTCAGAAGCTCTACCTTTCCAGCATTGGTTAACTCATACTCCTTTCTGATCTTCTCACCAACCAAATATTCCCCTGTGGTGAACAGATTTGAGGAGAGGTATTCAATCGAGCGCTGAAGCAGGGGGACTAAAATAGTATGTTCCCCTAAATCAGAGAATTCGGGAGCAGTTGAGCTTAAAAAAACTAAAACCTTGCCAGTCTTGGAAAAGCTTTCCACTAAAGCTGGAACGCCATTGCTGAAACTCGCCAGTACCTTTGTGCCCTCTCCGGGGATGACCTCATGAATAGAAAAAAACCTTATCCTGGGGAATTTGGACTTATCCAGCCCTTTATAGGGTTGAAATATAGGATGGAACAGATTCAACTTTTCCATAGTCAAAAATCCTTCTTTGCTGCCGGATAAATCTTTTATCCCTTTATAAATAGAGTTGATATACCTTTTGCTGATCTGCTCAAATAATTCCACTTTGCTTTTTTCGAAGAAAAAGAAAATCCCCTTACCTGAATTTAAAAAATCATCTAATCTGGGAAGATGCTCCGGTCTTAGCTCCGAAAGATCGGAGAAAATTATCACCTGGTAATTTGAAAGATTTTTAGCAGGAAAGGATTTTGGGTCAATCTGTGTGATCTTGAATCTATCTATCTTCTCTTTTACAGGGATCAGGGCTAATCTTAAATAGTTTTCTTTTTTTCCTTTACTCTCCACTAAAAGCACTTCAATTTTTTCAGGAAGCTTGAAAGTTAAGAATCTTTTATTATCTGCCAGCAAGTTATCATCTGAGAGCTCTAAATAACCTGAATGGAATCCTGTTTCTTTGACCGATTGAGTAAAACTGATCTTTGTCTCCTCCCCTTCCTTAAGATTCGCATCTGTTTGACTTACTCTTCTGCCGTCTAAATAGAGACTGATCAGTAGATTTTGAACCGACTTTTCACTATAATTTTTCACTATGCTCTTTATCTCAAACGGAGTCGAAATAGCCACGACCCCCGATGGAGACTCGACATCCCTTATTCCCCAGTTCTCTTTTTCCTCATTAGACAGTCCTATAAGAAAAAGCCTTATCCCTTCTTTTTCAAAAAAAGGTCCCCATTTATTTAAAATAGGTAGTTCCTTAGTTTTTAAGTCTGTAAATAAATAAATCTCCTTATTTTCGTTTTTGCTCCCCCTTATAATTTCTACTCCTGATTCCAGGGATTTGTTTAAATCTGCCGGCTCAAGGGAAAGCTCAATCTCTCGAATCCCCCTCGAGATAAGAGAGGTGTCGTATATGGGATAGGATAAGAACTTTTCCGGATCCTCATTATAGGTGATAAGGTGGAGTTCATCCCCCTTTGTATAGATTTTTAAAAGCTCCTCACACTTTTTTTGAGCTATCCATAATAAATTTCCCTCTCTGGTCTCATATCCCATGCGATAGGAGTTATCTATCAAAAAAAGGATTGAGTTTTTAGCCTGTGCTCCCAGTTTTGAGGCAAATCCACTTTTGGAACTTGGTCTGGCAAAGGCAAAGACCACAAAGAGGATTATAAGAGAACGAATTAAGAGGAGCAAAAACTCCTTGATTTTCAATGCCCTCAATCTTGTCCTCTCCAGGGTCTTTAAAAAAATAAGCGAGGAGAAATCTATTTTCTTAACTCTCTGCCTGCTGAAAAGATGAATCATCACAGGTATGACAACAGCCAGAAGTGCCCAGAGAAGGATGGGGTTAAGAAAGTTGAGCATTTATCTTATTAAATTAAGTCTTTTTTGAGCTAATGCTTTTTCCTGATAGCCTGAGTCTATTTGTAAGACATGCTGATAATATATTTTAGCCTTAACTCTATCCCTCTGCATCTCATAAAGTTCTCCCATATTAAGATAAATCTTACCCAGATAGAAGGGCCTGTCTTCCATAAATTCTGCTATTTGAAAAGTTACCAGTGCAGAATCAACTTCGCCCAGTGAAAGATATACCTCTCCAATTTTCACATAGGGATTAGCAAAAACACCGCCGGTGGATGAAAGATAGTTATTGGAAGATTGTAAAGCAGAATAAAGATTCCCTTTAGCTTTTGTGCTATCATTCCTTGAAAAATAAACTTTAGCTAAACCAGTATATATCTCTACCCAATCAGAGATACCAGGATTTAATTTCTTGGCTCTGTCCAGTGATTTTTCAGCTTTATCCAGATCACCCTCATTCAGAAAAAGTTCGCCCAGTTTGATCTGTGGAGCAGCATAAACCGAATCCAGGCTTAGCGCTTTGAGGAATTCAAATTTAGCTGAATCTTTTTCTCCCTGTATTAGATAGAGACTGCCCAGAATAAAGTGGTCTCCTGGATTGAGTGTATCATTTAATGACTTGAGCTTGTAAACCCTCAAAGCCTCGGCATACTTACCCAGGGAAAAATAAGCCCCTCCCAGCTTGTTTAATACCCTGATTATATTCTCTCTTTCTGAATAGTTTACATAAATCTTAAGGGCATCCTCTAAAAGCTCTATGGTCTCACGGTAATACCTGTAATTGAATTTCCTCTCCGCAACAGACTCTAACACCGCTTCATTTGGCTTATATCGATCCAGAAAGTAGAGCCATTCCTCCTCCACCCGTGAAAAGGTTTTGGAGTATACTTTTTCGAAAACTGAATCGAAGCTAAGGTCGGTAACCTGAGAGTAAAAACTCTTAAATCTGCTCATATTGTAGGAATCAATCAAAAAGCTGATAAAAGATGAGGCTTCATTTAAAGCCATTTTAACAGGTGCCTTGCGGTAAGCTGAAGTTATTTCCAGATCGGATAAAGGAATAAGTAAACCATCATCTTTAAGCTTCTTAGCATAATAATGGCTTAACCCGGTGTATCCTGAAGCACCCTCAGCTACGAAAGCGGGAGCATATCCCCAGAATTCATAAAGCAATAAAAGTAAAGGCCCGGGAAAATCCACACTTTCCTTTTCCTTATCAAAAAGTACATAAACTTTATGTTTGCTCGGATCCAAACTCAGGTTAAGCCTTTTGTCCCAGATAGCTTCTGAGATTTCGCAGGGACAGATGAAATAATCTATCTTATAATTTTGTGGATACCGAAACTTAAAATACCGTTTTATTTCTCCATAGTCTAACTCCAGATAGTTCTTATTCATATTATAGAAAAAATCTGCCAGGGATTTTTCCATAAAAGTAAAGGCATAATGGACACTCTGCTTGTAAAACCAGAGTGTATCAGATAAAAGATAGCTGCAATTATCTTCCTTCTCCAGAAATCTTTTAGGGGTAATCTCCAGCTGAAACTCCCTTTCTTTTTTCAGCTTGATATCTTTTAATGTGTAGGTATGATTCAGCCCCATGGGAAAAGTTTTGAAAAGCCTATTCATCTCCGGGGCTAAAGTGAAAAAACCTAAATTAAAAACAAGATTCGTGCTGTCAATTTTCTGATAGTTTAAGTTTATAGTGAGGTTACCTACGAAAAGGGTGGCAATAATCCCCTCTTTGACCTCGAACTCTCTTTCGTCCACTGTGTAAAAGCTTAAAGAATCCCCCTTCACCCCTTCCTTTAATTTCAGCTCAACCTGAAGATAGGTTGAAGCCATTAAATTAAGCTGACATAAAGCTAAAACTAAGAATAACAGAGTGATTATTCTTCTGGGTTTCATAATCTTATCCTTTATTTAATCTTCGTAAGATGGTTAAGTTCTTTTCATCCCAGTCATCTTCTTTGGGTGTTTCCAATATCTTTGGAATCTTTTCAAATCTTTTGTCATTCAGAATCAACCTGAAACCCTCCAGACCAATAAAGCCTCTACCGATATGTTCGTGACGGTCAACCCTGCTACCCAGAGCTTTTTTGGAATCGTTCAGATGTATCACTTTCAACCTGTTTATCCCGATTGTCTGATTGAACTGTTCGAAGGTTTTCCGGTAAGCTTTTTCATCTTTGATATCATATCCAGCTACAAAGGAATGAGCGGTATCAAAGCATATTCCTAATCTCTTGTCTTCCTCAGTCAGATTTATAATATCAGCCAATTGTTCAAATCGATATCCCAGGGTGTTACCCTGACCCGCGGTGGTCTCCAGGCAGATCTTTACTTGGTAGTTTTTACTTCTGGAATGGACCCAGGATAAAGAATCTGCAATCTTTTGTATCCCTTCTTTTTCATCTGGATTTGAGCCTGGGTGCATAACCAGATAGGGTAATCCAAGTTTTTCCGAGCGGGTTAACTCCAGGAGCAATGCCTCTCTTGATTTCTGAAGAAGCTCTTTCTCACTTGAAGCAATGTTTATAAGGTAGGAATCATGACCCACAACCGGAGCAATCCCTGTTTCCTTCTGAGCTTGCCTGAACTTCTCTATATCTTCAGGAGTTAATTCCTTAGCTTTCCACTGATTAGCACTTTTAGTGAAAATCTGAATAGTGGTGCATCCAAGCTCCTTACCTGAATAAAGGGAGTTGAAAAAACCACCCCCTATCGACATATGCGCACCAATTAGAAGCACTGCTCCTCCTTTAATTTCCCTCCCTTGCAGGGAGGGAATAAAAGGGAGGGTAAACTCCTCCCCTTAAACCTCTCTCGCAAGGGGAGAGGGGACTCTATCCTACCACAACCTCTGCCTTTTATTAAGATACGCAAACAAAGCCCGATCAAAAGGAACTTGAGTGTCCAACTGCACATAATCTATCATACTTTTACGACACTCTAAGGTATACCTGCTTAAAAGCTCATTTAATTTATTCTGGTATTCCTTTCTTATCTGCCAGGGAGACGTCCAGATCTGTTCTTTGGTTTCTACATCTCTAAAAACAGCCTCTTTTTCAAAGGCAAAGCTTTTCTCCATAGGGTCCAGTATATGAAATACAATAACCTCATGTTTTTTATGCCTGAAATGCTTCAATCCATTTATTATTTCTTCCGGCTGGTCAAAAAGATCGGAAATTAAAATAATCAGACCCCTTCTTTTTATCCTCTCTGCCATCTGGTGTAAAGTTGAGCTTATGTCTGTGGTTACTGATGGTGATAGTTTATCTAGCTCTCTCAAAAGATTGTGCAGATGACCTAAGGTTGATTTGGGAGGGATGTACTTTTTGATCTCCTGGTCGAATATTACCAGGCCGACAGAATCCCTTTGTTTTAGCATCAGGTAGGACAAAGCTGCACAGAGGTAGGAGCTGTATTCTAATTTGTTGACGCCGTTGGAAGAATATCCCATGGAACCGGAGATATCTAACAAAAGATAGGCTTTTAAGTTTGTCTCTTCCTCAAATTCCTTCACAAAATACCTGTCTGTTTTGCCATAGACTTTCCAGTCTATATTTCTTAAAGGGTCACCGGGCATATACTGACGGTATTCAGCAAACTCCACCGAAAAACCGTGATAGGGACTACGGTGCAGTCCTGCAATAAATCCCTCAACCACTAAACGTGCCTTGATTTCAATCCCCGCAAGCTTGGATATAACCTCCGGCTTTAAAAACCTGTGATAATCTTGCATATAACCTAATTTAGAGTGTATCCATCTGGATACTGGAGGTCTTCTGACCTCCGCTATGTTTTCTAACTATTTGGTGGCTCACAGACATCTTGTCTGGGCATTCGAACAAGCAAGATGCCTGTTTTACCTGCTTATCTGCTCCTTGCTACAAGCTACTTGCTAAAAATTCAAAATGAAAACCTGACGCCGAATTGGTTAACTGGCTTGTCCATATAGGTGCCGATTATCCTCTGATAATTCAGGCTGAACTTAGGGGCAATATCTTTAAGTAATCCAAACTCAAAATAATGACAGGTCTTTTTTTTCTCCTGCAAACTGCGATCAATATCGCCAGTTATCTCTAAGGTAAACCAGGTGCCGAGTTTGAAGCTGTTTATCAATACAACCTGTAAAGTTTGCCCGGCACCTTTCCAATCATCATAGGTATTCTGGAAAAGCGTGATATTATTAGAAATCGGTTTTAGTTCGAACACCCGGGCAAAACAAAACTCTGGTAATAGAAACAATTCTAAAAAGAAGACCATTAATAATAATTTTCTCAAACTTCCCTCCTTGAGATGATGTGGAAGCATATCGCCTACATCTATATCTTTTTATTAACCCCGCCAAAAGCGGGATACCCAAGAACTTTTAATCTGATTCTTTAATATCTTCTAAAAGTCTCTGAATGATCTCAAAAGTCCCCACACCGTCTGCTTCTGCATTGAAACTGGTGACGATGCGGTGTCGCAGAACCGGCAGTGCAACTGCCCGGACATCTTCGCAGGAAGGGGTGAATCTTCCCTCCAGGATGGCTTTGGTCTTGGCACCCAGGATCATATACTGAGAAGCCCTGGGACCTGCTCCCCATGTAATCCAGTTTTTTACATACTCCAGAGATTTATCTATCGTATGCGGATCCATTGACTTTGGTCTGGTATATCTGGCAAGTTTTACTGCGTAGTCTATCACATGGTCTGATACCGGTACTTTTCGTGCAAGTTTCTGAAGCCTTATTATCTCTTCTGCTCCCATCAATTTTTCTAAATCCCTGAAATAAGCCGAGGTGGTGGTTTTCACTATAAGATTTTCTTCCTCTTTTGAAGGGTAGTCAATATAAATATTAAACATAAACCGGTCTAACTGAGCCTCCGGCAAGGGGTAGGTACCTTCCTGCTCTATCGGATTCTGGGTAGCCAGAACAAAGAATGGCTCAGCGAGCTTATAGGTTTCACCTCCAGCTGTAACCTCGTGCTCCTGCATGGCTTGCAGTAAGGCTGACTGGGTCTTGGGTGGGGTTCTGTTAATCTCGTCTGCCAGGATGATATTAGCGAAAATCGGTCCCTGGATGAATTTAAAACTCCTATCCCCGGTAGTTATATTCTCCTGAATTATATCCGTTCCGGTTATATCAGAGGGCATAAGGTCCGGGGTAAACTGGATGCGGCTGAATTTCAAATCCAGAATCCTCGAGATGGTGCTGATCAAGAGGGTTTTGGCTAATCCCGGAACACCTATTAAAAGGCAGTGCCCATTGGACAGAAGTGCAATCAAAAGCTCTTCTATTACTTTTTCCTGACCAATAATAACTTTCCTTATCTCTTTCTCAATCCTCTCCCTGGCTTCTCTTAACTTTTCAACTGCAATAATATCTTCTTGTTGTGGTCCTGCTGATCCGCTATTGGACTTATTCTCAGGCATCAAACCTCCAGATTTTATGCATTCTCTCGACTGTTTATATTAATACGCAAAAAAGATAAGTCAACTTAATTCTTGAACTGGAAAAGGAAACAGAAGACGATGCGAAGCTCTTCGTTGATGTCCTCACCAACGAAGAAAATGAGATTCCTACGAGCGAGTTTATAAAATCTGAGTTACTGGTCAGGAGATTAACGATTAGCTAGAGTGGGCCAAATCATCCCTCAAAGAATTAAGAATATAAAAATCTGGCTCTTTGCCTTCTAATCTGAGTGAAATAAAGGTGAGGAATGAGAAAAAATATTCGCGGAAAAGAACAACAAATATCAAGAGAACTAAGATTACCAGATAAATTAGCATTAAAACTTCCTTTCAGTCATTGCAAGGAGTCCCTTACGGGAACGACGAAGCAATCCCCAGATGTTGGTGAACAGATTGCTTCACCCGCCAGAGGTGGGTCTCAATGACTGGATTTTACTCCACCACTAACTTCTTATCATCTAAATATATTTTCTTTGTCTCCCCTGAGATAAAAGTAAAGTTGTTCGATTCAAGCTTTTTAGGTTTGACCATAAAGAGAAATCTTTTCCAGTCATAAATCTTCTTCCAGATCTCCGTAGGACCTCCGGAAAGCTCAAAGGTTTTTATCTTTTCTTTGAGCGAATCAGGAAAATATGCTTCCAGTAAGGTAAGCTTGTATCCATCCACTAAGCCAAAGTAATTCAGCCACTTTTTCCAGTATAGGGCTTCAGCTTCCAGTCTGAACTCCTTTGCCCCTGAAATTTCGAATTCCTCCTTAAAGATTTTCCCTTCACTTCCCTTGGTATGGAATATTAAAACTGATAATGAATCATCCCTGAGCTCTGAACTGATTTCCCCGACAAGTTTTTTTATAGATAAAGCTTCTCCCTGCTGGATCAATTCGGAAAAGGATCGAAGATGATCTTGCATCATAAAAAAAATCCAGGCTAAAAATATAAAGAGGAGTGATGAAAAAAAGACAATACCTCTGATTAAACCACCATAACCTTTTTTCCCCTTTTCATCTTTAACCAGATGTGCTTTTTTTAAAAGCCAGAACAGGAGAACAAAAACAAAAACAAGCCAAGTCCAAGAAAAATTATACCGGAAATAGCAGTTTTATTTTCAAGCATAAAACCCCCTTCAACTTTCAAGAATGATTTAAACTAAAATCTCTTATTTTGTATTTAATCATATAATATATCAACATTTACTTTCAATTATGTTGACAAGTATTTCTATAACCCTGCGATAATTTATGATATTTCTTTAATGGATAATAACTTAACATCTTATCCACAACCCATGTTATCTTATCCACATTTAAAAAAATCCTATTTACTCTATCTATATAAATATATCTGCTGCCTTATTATTTATAAACTAATCCTGAGTAGATCTAATATCCTGTTCAAATCTTCCTCCGAATAAAACTCTATCAGGATTTTCCCTCTCTTTTTTCCTTTTACTAATTTTACTGAGGTTCCAAAATACTCTTTTAATCTATCTTCAATCAGCTGAAGTTGAGGGTAAATTCTTTTCAGTCTCCTTCCGTGCACTCTCTTTCTACCATAAACCTTATCTTCTGTTTCCCTCACTGATAAGCCCTTATCAATTATTTCCTTAGATAGCAAAATTCTCTGGTCTTCAGAAGTCAAACTTAATAGTGCTCTGGCATGACCTTCTGTAAGTTCCCCTGAAATTATTTTTTCCTTAATTTCCTCTGGTAAGTTAAGTAACCTCAGTACATTAGAAATAGTGCTGCGGTCTTTCCCAACCTTCCTGGATATATCCTCTTGAGATAATCCAAACTCTTCCAAAAGCCTCTTATATCCTTTAGCTTCATCAATAGGGTTAAGGTCTTCTCTTTGAATATTTTCAATTATTGACAATTCTAATGACCCCTCATTTGACAGATTTTCTGCCAAAATGGCTGGAATCAATGACAAACCAAGCTTTTTTGCTGCAATTAATCTTCTTTCGCCAGCTACAATTTCGTATCCTTCTTGAACTTTTCTTACAATAACCGGTTGAAGTATCCCTTTTTCTTTAATCGAATTGGCTAATTCAGTTAGTTTCTCCTGGTTGAAACTACCCCTCGGTTGTAAGGGGTTCTCTCTGATCTTCTCTATTTCTAATTCTAACACCTCTTTTTTTACTCTATTTTCATACTGCATTGCCTGTGGTATTAAGGCGTTAATCCCCTTACCTAATGCTACTTTTTTCATGGTCTAAGATCTCCTTGGCTAAGTTAATATAGTTTTCTGCCCCGGTTGAGGAAATATCGTAAAGAATTATCGGTTTTCCAAAACTGGGGGACTCTGAAATCCTCACATTTCTATGAACAACGGTTTGATATACTTTCGAACCGAAAAACTTCCTGGCTTCCTCTGCTACCTGTTTAGACAGGTTTAACCTGACATCATACATAGTCAATAAGACCCCTTCAATCTCCAGTCTGGGATTTAAGCTTTTCTGTACCAGGCTAATCGTATTTAAAAGCTGACCCAGACCTTCTAAACCATAATACTCACATTGAATCGGTATCAACACAGAATCTGAAGCTGTCAAAGTATTAATTGTCAAAAGTCCCAGAGAGGGTGGAGTATCTATGAGTATAAAATCGTATTCATCTCTAACCGGGTCTAAAGCTGAAGATAATTTTTTCTCCCTGTTATTTAAGTTCACCAATTCAACCTCAGAGCCAACCAGCCTTAAAGAAGAAGGTGCAATCTCCATAAAAGGAATCTCCGTTGGAAGGATTACCTCCTTAATAGGAATCTCATCGATCAAGGCCTCGTATATTGTTTTCTCCAGATTGTTTTTGTCTATTCCCAGACCGGATGTTGAATTAGCTTGAGGGTCAATATCTATTAGAAGAACCTTTCTTTCTGCCATTGCCAGGCAGGCAGATAAGTTAACAGTAGTTGTGGTTTTACCTACACCCCCTTTTTGATTAGCGATGGATATTACCTTCCCCATTATTAAAGTCCTTTTTTCTTAAAATCAACTCCTTATGGTTCCTGTATTTATAAAAGAGAAAATAGAAAAAATCAAGATGTTTTTTGAATAAGCACTAAAAATCTCTTTAAACCCGCTTCTGCTATCTCAAAAAATTTTATGTCTTTGATTTGCAAATTCATTTTCTCTTTCTCCTGCAGTAATTCAATGATTTCAGATTTGAACGAGATTCCCTTATAGGCTATGAGAATCCCGTTATTCTTAAGAAAAGGAAGGGAAATATATATTGTCTCTTTCAGTTTTCCAAAAGCTTTGGCTGTGACAAAATCGAATCGCCCGTTAAACTCCGAAAGATGTTGCAGCTCCTCGAGCCTTTTTTGATATATGGCCATTCCCTCAAATTTTAATAACTCAATCATTTTTTTCAAAAATAAAACTTTTTTCCTGATAGATTCGATCATGGTAATATCAAGGTCCCCTCTTATAATCTTCAAGGGAATTGCCGGAAATCCTGAGCCTGAGCCTAAATCCAGTATCCTGGAGAATTCAGGAATCTGAAATGCCTTTAAAGCCAATAGCGAGTCTACAAAGTGACAATAGATGTCTCCGGGTTTATCTTTTTTCCTGGAGATAAGGTTAATTCTTCTATTCCAGGACCTGAGTTCATTCAGATACAGCATGAATTTTTTTTGAGATCTTAAAGAGAGGGTAATATCAAGGTGGGTTTTTACCAGCTTTTTAAACTCTTTTTCAGAAATAATTCCTTTTGTTTTCACGTGAAACATCCTTTCTAAGCTTTTGTTTTACTTGAGGATGTAATATTCTTTGAGAGATGCTGTTTCAGATAAACCATTAATACTGCAATATCCCCGGGTGAAACACCTGAAATCCTTGAAGCCTGACCTATTGATCTGGGCTTTATCTCCATAAGTTTTTCCTTTGCTTCCTTCTTGAATCCTATGAGATTGGAATAATCAAACTCCCCGGGAATAACCATTTTCTCTAATTTACTAAATTTTTCTATCTCCTTCAGTTCCCTTTTAATATATCCTTCGTATTTGATTTCTATCTCTACCTTTTCCCTTATTATCTCGGGAAGCTCATCTGGCACCTGTTTGATTTTTACAATATCCTGGTAAGTTATCTCGGGTATTTTTAGAGCATAAGCCAAGGAAACCTTTTTCCCGTTTATCTTCTCGTCAATGAAGTTATCAAACTGGTTCAAGGGAACAAATATTTTTCCCAGCCTTTCTTTCTCCTGTCTAACTTTATCTTTCCTTTTGGTTAATTCCTTGTAAGACTCATCTGAGATTAGTCCATATTTGTAACCATATTTTGTTAATCTTTCATCTGCATTGTCCTCTCTTAAAACTAATCTGTGTTCTGCTCTGGAGGTAAACATCCGGTAAGGTTCCCGGGTACCTTTAGTAACCAGGTCATCTATCAGCACACCTATATAAGCTTCACTCCTATCCAGAATAAATGAGTTTTTGTCTCTTAATTTTAAAACCGCGTTTATTCCAGCCATAATACCCTGGGCAGCTGCTTCTTCATAGCCTGAGGTTCCATTTACCTGCCCGGCAAAGTAAAGGTTATCGACTAACTTTGTCTCTAAAGTTGGTTTAAGCTGAGTGGGGGGAAAGTAATCATACTCTACGGCATATCCTGGGCGAACCATCTCCACATTTTCCAAACCTGGAACTGTTCTAAGGGCTTTAAGCTGAACATCTTCAGGTAAAGAGGTTGCAAAACCATTAACATAATATTCTGTAGTATTATCCCCTTCTGGTTCCAGAAAGAGCTGATGCCTGGTCTTATCCTTGAACCTTACAACTTTATCCTCTATTGAAGGACAATATCTTGGACCAATACCTTTGATAACACCTCTGTAAAGAGGAGAACGATCCAGATTTTCTAATATTATTTTATGAGTTGTCTGGTTTGTATGAGTTAAATAACAAAGTTGGCCTCTCTCGTCTATATTTTTTGTTCTTAAAGAAAATGGTTTAATTAATTTTTCCCCTGGCTGTGGTATTGTTTTAGAGAAATCTATGCTTTTACCATCCAATCTCGGAGGTGTTCCGGTTTTAAGCCTGCCAACTTTGAAGCCCAACTCTTTTAGCCTGTCAGAAAGTTTCAGGGCCGGGAACTCGCCTGCTCTTCCAGCCGGGAAATTAACCAGGCCAATATGTATTAATCCATTAAGAAAAGTCCCTGCAGTCAGAATAACCGTATCTGCATAATAAATGGTATCAGTAGAAGTTAAAACTCCTTTGACTTTTTTGTTTTCAATTAGAATCTCTTCCACATTCCCCTGCTTTATATAGAGACCGGGCTGTGTTTCAATTGAGTTCCTCATTGCCATTTTGTATCTGACCCTGTCGCACTGGGCTCTCGAGGACCAGACTGCTGGTCCTTTTTTTCTGTTCAGCGTCTTAAACTGTATATAGGTTTTATCAGTTACATAACCCATCTCTCCGCCTAAAGCATCAATCTCCCTGACCAGATGTCCCTTGGCAAGTCCACCAATAGCCGGGTTACAGGACATCTGTGCAACGGTTTCTTTGTTAATGGTCAGAAGGAGAGTCCTGCAACCCATCCGGGCAGAAGCCAAAGCCGCTTCACATCCTGCATGACCGGCACCTATTACTATAACTTCAAATTTTTCCTGGTATTCGATCATTGTTTCACGTGAAACATGGTTAACAAGTTAAATAAATTAGAAGTTATACGATATAAGTCAAGAGGATTTCTGGACTTATTTATACTTAACCTCACAGAGCACCGAATTAAAGGGATTGAAAACTATCCCCTTGGGAGATAGAGGCACTTTGGGTAATTTGATCTCGGTAAGCGGTTTATCTACTAACACCTTATAAATAGAATACCTGTCCTCCCCGAAATTCAATACCACCGGTACCACCATTTTAAAACCCCCTGCGACATTCTCCTGTTTAACCTTAAGATTCACGATAAATTTCCCGTCCTCGGTCTGCTCTTTTTCCCAGGAGACAACATAAGTAGGGATTTCGATGCCATAGACCCACTGATCGAAAAACCAGCCCATATCCTCACCGAAGTGCTTGTCCACAATCCTCTTAAAATCCTCGGTTGATGCTTCTTTAAAATTATATGTCTGAACGAAATCCTGCATCATCCGGGTAAATTTATCATCGCTCATCGTCTTGAAATCCATCATCATATTTCTGAGCATATGGATGACATAAGCTCCTTTTTGATAAACCAGGATATGATAATCCAGCGACTTAGAGGAATCAAGCCTGTATCCCAGCCAGAGAGGACCAGCTTTTGTGCCTTTGGTATTAAAATCTCCCTTGCCCAGAATATTATTCTTCCAGTGTTCGATTATATTAAAAAATGTTTTGTTATCTTTAAAATACATCTGGGTATACCAGGCTCCGGAATAAGTCGACAGTCCTTCGCTCAACCACTGGTCATGATAGTCTTTCCAGCCCACGATATGCCCCCACCACTGGTGAGATACCTCGTGTGCCCTGAAATACTCGGTGGCGCCCTTGACCTCGTTCTGGAAAGTCACCCAGGAAAGGTGTAAAAGCCCTGGAAAACCCTGACCATAAGCAGTAGGGATTTCAGTAACGGAAATCTTTTTAAAAGGGCATTTACCAAAAACGTTCTGGAAGAAATTAAGACTGTTAATCACATCCGCACCTATGTTCTCTTTGATATGTTTATCCTGAGCCATAAGGTCCATCTCCGGGAAAATTACTGAGAGACGGTTATAATCGGAAGTGAACTGGCGATGACTTTCCGCAACATGATAGACCGAGACATCCGGAAGCCCCTCATTCTTAAAATCCATAACCTCAAAGCTTCCCATATTAAAAGAGGCTATAGCCACGGGCTTATCTTCGACCCATCTTGTCAGCAGAAAATCCTTTTCCTTTTTTTCGACTACCTTCTCCCCTATGGAGATGAACCCGAAACCCTTTGGTGTTCTGAAGGTTAGGTCAAAAGTTGCCCTTCTGTTATAACCATACTGCGGATACCAGAAACTGGAGGATTCCATATAATAATCTCCGTAGATATTTTTATTCATCACATCACCGGAATAGGTGAAAGTTAGTTTCGCTGTTTGATTCTCAATTGAAAGATTTTCCAGGATCACCCCTACTTCTGTAAAACCTTTTTCCTGGACGAATGATAGCTCTTTGCCAGATTCATCCTTTACCTGGCTGACTTCAAGCTTCTCAGCCATATCAAAAGTTATTATTCTTAATCCGCTTTTAATAAAAGATAAATCGACTTCGCAGGCAGAGCTGAGGTTTCCCGAAGAGGTGATCCCCGTATCCATTCTGTAATGGTTGATTTTTATCTCATCTTTGTCCTCTTTATTATTAACCTCATTTTCAAAAGAACAAACCAGATCAATACCTTTGGGCAAAGCAGGGGATATGCCGGTTGCGAACTCCTGCATCAATTTTATCTCCTCAAAATCTTTCGGGTCATACAAAAAGAAAATCCTTTTGCCCGATTCTAATGAGATCTCGGCCCAGAACATCCCTTTTCTTTCTTCTCCCACCATATCCGATAAGATCCGCAAATCAAGATTGAAAATAAGGTCAGTATTAAAATGAAGATTTTCTTTGACTCTTTTCCTGCCCGAATTTAAAACATCCCTGGCCTCACCCGGAATATTACCTTCCTCAAAGCTCAGAGCCAAAAGCTCCTTATCCGTTGAATCAGAAAACCTGAGATAAAGCTTATCAAATTCCTCTTTCAGGCTTGAGGAAGTGGTGAATTTCTCGAGTTGATATTTCTCAATATCATTGGCTGGAGAAAACTCAAAAAACCCTTCACCCACAAAGACTGCACCGGTTATCTTTCCTGAAACAGGTTTGGCAAGATAGATTTCACCTTTTTTTAAATGGAAGGTGGCTACATTTTTTTTCAAAACAAGATTTTCGACTCTGGCTATTTTAGCAGGGTCCAGTTCGAGTGCTTTTAACTGGTTATAAACCTCTGATATCTCAGTGCCTGAGAGGGCTGAGGTATCTTGTGAAATAGATGTTTGACTGAAAAATATCCCCACCAGGAGTATCAAAGAAAACTTGATAAATCTTATCCCTTTATACATAATTAACACATCGAAGGAAAGTTTTTTCTATCGATCTGAAACTCCAAGAGTATCCTATAATTTACATTTTCAGTTATCAACTAACAGAAATTTTCTTCAATTCATAGTAACATCAACAGGGTTGCACCACAAACAATCTAATTACTATACCCATTTGGTAACAGAGAAGTTTGAAAATCCGAGAGGCCACCCCGGAAGCTATAAATGCACTTCACTCTTCCTAACAATTTAGCATTAATCTGCTTCTATATGAATATCCTTTGGTTCAAGGCGCTGAAGGTTGCAGGTACTAAACTTCAAAATCTTAAATAATTATAATGGACTCTAAAATTTCGAATCCACACTGCACCCTTCAGTTGCCTCGAATCGCATGTCAGGCGACGTTAAACGAATCACCAATTAGATCCTCACAAGCTTCTTCTAATG
>JAOUFL010000177.1 GCA_029858245.1 Candidatus Zixiibacteriota bacterium | reverse complement strand
TTGGTCTGCATTGTCCGCTGGATGAGCTTGAGCGCAGGGAACGAGAACGTGACATTAGACGCCAGGGTTTTGCCAGAGCGCAGATTGAGAATATACATCGAGGTAAAATATACGATATCGAGCTGGACACCCATTCTCTGAGTGTAGAAAAGTGTGCGGAGCTGGTGCTTGATTTTTACAATAATAGACAACCTACGGCATTCAACAGAATGAGAGCAGCTGCGGGATTGGCAGCTTTGTAACTTTGTAGATCAACCATCCCCACGTAAGGTATGGTTGATTTATTTTTGTTTTAGCCCTTCACCCCCTCGACAAGCTCAGCGTCATCACCAAAGGTAATGGCGGAGAGGGAGGGATTCGAACCCCCGTTCCGCAATGCGGAAAGCGGTTTTCGAGACCGCCCCGTTCAGCCACTCCGGCACCTCTCCGAAAATAAAAAAACTTGCAAAAGAACTAAATTGAAAAAATAATTAAACAGTCTCCATGTAATTTCTCAGCTTATCGATGTCACCTTCTCTCGGCTTGAAAAGCTGGAAAGATAAAAACGTTATGGCAACAAATAAAGCAAACCGTTCCCAGATTCCACCTAAAAGATAATATACCAATCCATAAATAGTCGGCGCAAGGGAAAGTGCATAAATTATCATTCCAAAATTAACAATATTCTGCCCGGCAATAATTTTTGAATCATTTTGTATTTTTTTGGCAGTCAGGTTCATAAGTAATTTTTTTCTTAAGAGAAAAATTGCTAAAATTTCGAATAAACTAACCAATATCAATATATAAAATAGAAAATCAATAGCTTCAAAGCTCTGGATGTTCAGGAGCCTGTCTCGTAAGTTAATGGAAATGAAGAACATAACCAGGGGTAAAAAGATATTGAAGAGAATACCCAGGTGTAATATCCTTGTATGCAATGTTTCTGTAGATTCTGATTTATTCTCACTCATTTTCTTCTTTTCGTAATCCCTTGAAGAATACCTGAAGGAGAGCCGAACATTCCTCCTTTAAAATCCCGGGTATTACCTCGATTTGATGGTTTAATCTATTGTCCTGAACGATATTATACAGGGAACCGCAGGCACCGCTCTTGGGGTCATAAGTGCCAAAGACTAATTTTTTAAGTCTGGATAACACTATGGCACCGGCGCACATAGGACAGGGCTCCAGGGTCACGTATAAAACCGCTTCAGAAAGCCGCCAGGAATTCAGGAAATTAGCTGCCGCTCCAATAGCCAGGATTTCGGCATGGGCAGTGGGGTCCTTTAAGCTCTCGAGCTGGTTGTATCCTCTTCCGATTACCTTGTCCTCAAATACTACCACCGCACCAACCGGGACCTCTTTTTTCTTAAGAGCGACCTTTGCCTCCTGCAGGGCAACTCTCATCCATTTTTCATGATTTTCATTCATTTTTAGTATACAGCATTAACAATATAGTTTTCATAGAATTATGTCAACAGGATAATGTAAAAGATGGTCTCCCTTTTTATCTTGACAAGAAATTGACTCTTTTTAATATTAAACGTAAAGATATATAATTATTCTACAATGGAGGTTTTATGACAAAGTTAACATATCTGGGACACTCCTGTTTTTTCCTGGAGGATGAAAAGCACAGGATCATCTTCGATCCCTTTCTCTCCGGGAATCCTTTAGCCCGGATAAGTCCGGAGGAGATCAAAGTCGAAGCCATACTTCTGTCGCATGGACACGGTGATCATCTGGGTGATGCCATAAATATTGCCAGAAGCAACAATGCTCTGATCATAGCACCTTTTGAGCTGGCGATGTTCTGTCAGAAAAAAGGAGCCAGTGTCCATCCGATGCATATAGGGGGAAGCCGTGGTTTTGATTTCGGAAAGGTTAAGCTGACCATTGCCCATCACGGTTCAGCTTTTATCGACGAGGATATTACCTATACCGGCAACCCTTGCGGATTCGTGGTCAATTTCGGAGGAAAGAACATCTACCATTCAGGCGATACCGGATTATTTATGGATATGAAGTTAATAGGGGAGATGAACAAACTTGATGTAGCCCTGATACCTATCGGGGATAATTTTACCATGGGGGTTGAGGATGCCGTAAAAGCGGTCGAATTTCTAAATCCCGGTGTGGTGATCCCTATGCATTTCGATACTTTCGATGTGATTAAACAGGATCCCCTGAAATTCGCGGAAAAGCTAAAAAACTCTAAAACCAGAGCACAGATACTGAAAATAGGAGAGAGTTATATTCTATAGTTTTTTATATTCGGTTAAATGTAAAATCAAAAGAAGAGGATAATAATGAAAATCAAGAAAAGCTGGAAGATAGTTTTGTGGATCGCCGGAATTTTAATTGCTCTTTTAATAATCTCCTCCCTGGCAGTAAAACTTATTTTCACCAGGGAAAAACTTCTATCCCTGATTAAACCCAGGGTGGAGGAAGCTATAAACCGGAAGGTATCCATAGAGGATGTTTCCCCCTCCATTTTCAAAGGATTGGGAGTGGATATAAAAGGGCTTACGGTCTCAAATTTACCCGGATACTCCTCGGAGGACCTTTTCAGGATAAGTAAATTCTCGGTCAGAGTTAAGTTTTTGCCTTTATTGAGAAAAAGAATAGAAGTGAAAAAAATAATTCTGGAAAAACCCGAGATCTTCATAGAGAAAAACAGGGAGAAGATTCTCAACGTGGCTGACTTGATGAAAGGGGGAGGGGGAGCTTTGCCTTTAATAATTTTCGAGAATGTCGAGATAAAGGATGGTAAATTTCTCTACACCGATCTATCCACGGGAAGCAAAATCCAATTGGAGGGTATCGAACAGAAGGGTAAATTCGTGATGGATGAAAAACTCGAAATCGGTAAATCCGAGGGCAGGCTCTCCATTCAGAGACTGGATTTAAACCTGGCAGGTTTCAAGGGGAAATTACCCGAACTTACCCTGAGTTTTCAGCATAAACTGAGCTTGAACCTTCCCGGTGATTATCTTGAAGTCGAAAAAATCACAATCGACCTGGCAAAGATTTCCCTGGAGATAAAAGGTAAGATAGAAAATCTAAAAGATATTCCCAGGGCTGATCTGGTATTATCATCAAAGGATATATCCGTTCAGGAACTGTTAGCATCTTTAGCTGGTGGAAAAGATTCCCCGTTATCCCGGCTTAAAGGTTCAGGAGAGATGAGAATGACCTCATCCCTTAAAGGGGAGCTTAAAGGAAAGGAGCTGCCTGCTTTTCAGGGAATGATAAGTTTGCAAAAGGTTAAAATCGATTTTGCAGAATTCCCACAGCCTTTTGTGCTTCCACAGGCAGAGATAAATTTCGATAATCGGGGAGCAAGCATCGTCACCACCGGGGCAAAATTGGGCGATACCCCTATGGAGCTCAAGGCAGTGGTATCCAATTATGCCGATCCCGATTTGACATCCGAGCTGAAAAGTAAACTTAACCTATCAATAATAAAGGAATTTAAAAAATTACCGGAGGGCACTAATTTAGCCGGTCAGGTTGAGATGGATGTAAAAGCATTCGGGAAACTAAAAAATGTCGAGAAATTGGACCTCACGGGTAAGTTTAATCTAAGAAAAGTTGAGTTAAACTCCCCCTCGCTTACTGTTCCGGTAGAAAATCTGAATGGTGACTTGTCCTTATCCAAGGGGATTTTGAATATTACGGATCTGAGTATGAATATGGGAAAATCTTCTTTGAATCTGAGAGGTAAGGTGGAAAATATTTTGCAGTCGGTTTTATCGAAAAAAGGAGAAGCCCATAAACCCCTTTTAAGTTTTAGTTTGAAATCTGATTTTATAGATTTAGACGAAATATTACCTGCTGAACAAAAGGGCACTTCGGAAAAGAATAAAGATTTGAAAACGGCACCTCCTTTTCCGGATATAAATGCCACCGGAAAGATCGATATCAAAAAGGTAATTTTCAGACAGGTCGAGTTTGAGAATCTAATGGCGGATTTAGAGGTTAAAAACAGAATAGTAAAAGTGGAGAATGTAATTACCAGTGTTTATAGCGGGTCAGTGGGCGGGAATGCTACCTATGATATGACCGATGTCGATAATCCCGGATTCAACATAAAAGTGAACGCCAGCCAGATCGAAGCAAATAATTTCCTGACACGATTTACCCTTTTCAAAGAGCATCTTTTTGGTGAGCTTAACCTGACTGCAGATTTTTCCGGGAGGGGAATGAGTATAGAGGAGATAACCAAATCTTTGATAGCCTCAGGAAAAGGAACAATTACAGAAGGCAGGCTGGTTAACTGGGAATTTTTGAACAAGATTTCCGGGTTTTTAAAATTGAACCAGTTCAAGGAAGAGAAGATAAAAAATCTTTCTAATTCTTTTCTAATTAATAACAGCAGGGTATATTTTGAGGATTTCGAGGCATTTTCAGAAAGCGGGGACTGGAAAGCTACAGGCTCAATAGGTCTGGATGGGAGCTTGAATTATCTGGTATCAGTCGTTCTCTCGCCCGAGCTGTCCGGCAAGATAAATCTGGGGGATCTAGGTAAACTCTTTCAGGATGAGAGGGGCAGAATAGTGCTGGATTTTGAAATCGGGGGGAATGTGGATAACCCGAAATTTGCACTCAGCACCTCCAGACAGCAGAAAAGATACCAGGAAGAGATTCAGGAACAGAAGGATAAACTGAAAGAGGATTTGAAAAAGAAAGGGCAGGATTTACTAAAAAAATTGTTAGATAAATGATTAGAAACCTGGTGAGCATAAAAAAATGCATATTTATTTACAGTTTTATCTGCTCGATTTTTGTAACCGGATTAGCCTTTGCTATTCCTAAGTTTAACATACAATCTCAGGACCCGAAATTAATACAGGAGATTCAAAATACTGCAGGGGAAGCTTACTTACGGCTTTCTGCTTTTTTAGAGGATTCGCTGATTCTGCCTTTGACCATATATGTGGCAGAGGATGAGAACGATTTCAAATCAAATGCAGGGTCCAATGTTCCGGATTGGGGAATCGGAGTAGCTGTTTCCAGTCGAAATCTGATAATTTTAAAATCCCCAAACAGATTC